>DTUH01000212.1 GCA_012964265.1 Candidatus Lambdaproteobacteria bacterium | reverse complement strand
GGGACAGGATTTTAGCAATGTCCGGAAAACATTACTGGAACTGGAAAATGAATTGCGGTCGGGCAAAGAACCGTCCGCATTGGCTCGCAAATACTATGAAAGTTCAAAAAATGATGACACGGAATTCGCGGCAGTCCTGATCGGCGGGACACGTGATGAACTGCAAAAGGAAATTGATGCGGCAAAATCCGGTATTGAAAATTCCTTTTCCGGAAACGGCAACTGGATTTCACCGCGAGGCAGCTTTTTTACTGCTTCGCCACTTTCACGTGAAGGCAAGGTCGCATTCACCTATCCGGGAGGATTCAGTGCGTATGTGGATTGCGGACGTTCCTTATTTCAGATGTTTCCTGGACTGCATGATCTGGATGAAAAGTTCCGCAAGGAAACCGGCCCCGCTGACAAACGACGTGGAAGCAATTATTTGGGTGAGCTTTTGCAGGACCGGCGGCTTTATCCGCGTACGCTGGAACGGTTGAGTGATGAAGAAATTGAAACACTGCAGGAAGATTTTATCCACAGCCCAATTGCCATGTTTGAAAGCGGAGTCAGCTCCGCGGTGTTGAATACACACGTGATGCGTTATGGTTTTGGACTCGAACCGCAGATTGCTTTTGGCTACAGCATGGGTGAAATTTCAATGCTGTATGGACTTGGTGTGTGGGAAAGTATGTCCAATATGAGCGACATCCTGAATACCTCGAATCTTTTTTCGGAACGCCTGGCCGGGCCGATGAATGCTGTACGGGAGGCGTGGGGATTGGGGCCGGATGAATTTAGAAATGAAACACTTTGGGGATGTTATACCATACGTGTTTCTCCCGTGGAAGTTCAGAAAATGGTGGATACAGCACCGCATGTTTATTTAATTTTGATCAACACGCCGGAAGAAGTCGTAATTGCCGGCGAGCCGTCTGCTTGTGAAAGAGTGATCAAAAAACTGAAGCGTCCAATTCATCCGATTCCGGTTACCGATGTGGTGCATTGTGAACCTGTTAAAACAGAATATGAAGAAATAAGACGTATCCACACTGACCGTGTCGTTGAGTGTCCGGAAATTGATTTCTACTCCGCAATTGATTACGGCGTGACAAAACTCGACAGCAAATCGCTGAGCCACAATATTGCCACCATTTATGGAAAAAAAGTTGATTACAGTCGTCTGGTAGAAACTGTTTATGCGGAAGGCGCCCGCATTTTTGTTGATTTAGGACCCCGTGCAACATGCTCAAAATGGATCAGCAAAACCCTGGATAAACGCGCTCATCTTTCAATCAGCGTAAACCGGAAGGGAACCGACAACCGTGCCATGATTCTGCGGGCTTTATCCAGCCTGATCAGTCACCGTGTTCCGGTTAAGCTGGAAGCACTTTTCCCGAAACTTCCGGAGAGTCTGTCAAAACAACTTCCGCAAATCATCAAACTGGGTGGAACACCGATTCAGCAGGTTTTTCAAAAAGGGGTAGAAGAACTATTTAAACATTCTGAGCTACTTTCAGAAGAAACTAAGACACTAAGGCAGCAAGGCACTAAGGCACTTTCAGGAGGCACTAAGGCACTAAGGCAGCAAGGCACTGAGTATCAAAGTTTAAACGTTGCTTCTTTTTCACCATTTCCGGGAGAATACGGTTCCCGGAGAAATGCTGCGCATGCTGCATTTCTAAAAATAAGGCAACAGGGGTTGCATCAATTTTCCGGATTGATCGGCACATTGCTCAACAAAGAATTACCACTGAATCTTGGGCAAACAGCCTTAAGCGGCTTCGAGACCAAAACGGTTTCCCGTGTTCCGCAAGAGGAAAAAACCACGACTCCGGCAATTTTTGATTATCAGGATTTACTTGAACTGGCGGGAGGAAATATTTCAAATGTTTTTGGTCCGGAGTACGTAGAAATTGATTCCTATCGACGTTATGTACGTTTACCGATGGAGCCTTATTTGCTGGTAAGCCGTGTGACAAAAATTGACGGCAGACTGGGTGAATTTAAACCGTCAACAATCACCACGGAATACGACATTCCAAAAAATGCATGGTACACAACAGATGGTCAAATTCCCTGGGCAGTGGCAGTGGAGTCGGGTCAATGTGATTTGATGCTGATCAGCTATCTGGGAATTGATTTTGACTGCAAAGGTGAACAAGTCTATCGTCTGTTGGACTGTACACTGACATACCTTGAAGACATGCCCCTTGAAGGTCAAACATTACGTTATGAAATATCCATCAATTCCTTTGCAAAACACGATCAGAATTTGCTGTTCTTTTTTAATTATGAGTGTTTTGTCGGAGATAAAATGGTACTCAGGATGGACAACGGCTGTGCCGGATTTTTCTCGGATGAGGATTTGGAACAGGGTCGTGGAGTTATTCATACCGCACAAGAACTGGAAATAAAACAGAGTGCGGAAAAAATATTTTTTCCGCCTTTACTCCATTGTCCGAAAACTTCATTTACACGTCAGCAACTGCTCGAAATTTCAGCTGGAAATCCTGCCGGCTGTTTTGGTCCGGAATATAATCAGCACGGAAAAAATCCGTCTTTAAAAAATGCACCGGATCAGTTTTTGATGTCAGACCGAATTATTTCAGTAGAACCACACGGCGGTCCATATGGCCTGGGATTTATCGTTGCAGAAAAAGATTTGGCTCCGGACGATTGGTATTTTCCCTGTCATTTTAAAGATGATCCGGTGATGGCCGGATCCTTGATGGCGGAAGGTTGTGTACAACTTCTTCAGTTTTTCCTGCTCCATCTTGGTCTGCAAACCCTGGTGGAAGATGCTACATTTCAGCCGATTCACGGTTTACCGCAAATTGTTCGCTGCAGAGGTCAGGTCATTCCCGGAGATCCAAAAATGACATATCGCGTAGAAGTTAAAGAGATCGGTCTGGAACCATTTCCCTATGCAATTGCAGACATCGATATTCTTGTTGGCGATAGAATCGTTGTCGATTTCCGCGACCTGGGAGTTCAACTTGCTGAAAAATCCACAAGTAATGTTGACGGCACAACGCTCCGTGTTTCTAAAGAACGGCGCACAGCATATTCCGGTGGAGAAATAAAACGGCAAATTCCACAACAGCAGATTGTTGCCGCTACACGGCAACTAGTTGCAGATGAACAAATGATTTGGGAATTTGCCCTGGGAGATGTGACTAAATGCTTCGGTTCTGACTTCGCGGTATACAAAAACAGAACGATGCAACGCAACCCAAACGGGGATTTTCAATTGATTTCAAGAGTTTATGATTTGCAGGGAAAGCGGAGGGAGTTTGAAAAACCGATGTCGATTGTGAGTGAATACGATGTACCGGAAGACGCATGGTTTTTCCGTGAAAATTCACACCCAACTCTCATGCCCTATTCTGTCTTGATGGAAATTGCCCTGCAGCCCTGCGGATTTATTTCAACACAGTCCGGAGCGATTTTGACCTATCCGGAAATTGACCTGCATTACCGTAATCTTGACGGCAACGGAACTTTACTCGCTTGCCCGGACCTGCGTGGCAAAACTGTTGTGAATGAGGTGAAGTTGCTCAGTACAGTTGCGTCCGGAAATACTATCATTCAGAATCATCGTTTTTCTTTGAGTTGTGACGGTATTAAATTCTATGAGGGTGATACCGTTTTTGGTTATTTCACCCATGATGCCCTGGCAAATCAAGTTGGTTTGGAAGGCGGTAAAAAAGTTGTGCCTTGGATAAACGAAAATACTACTGAAAAATCGATTTTATTACAGCTGAATTCAACAGAATTACGTAAGATTTCAGGTGAGAAACCAGAACATCCGCATTTTCATCTGTGCAGTGGACAACTCAGTTTTTCCGATGAAATCAGACTTGTTCCGGAAGGTGGAAAATATGGAAAAGGCTATGCCTATGCCCGCAAAGAAGTGAATCCGCAGGATTGGTTTTTTCCCTGTCATTTTCATCAGGATCCGGTAATGCCGGGATCACTTGGACTTGAAGCGATTATTCAGGCACTGCAGGCTTTCGCTCTGCAAAAGGGGCTTGGGGATTCATTTCGGAATCCGCGTTTTTCGCAGGTTTTGAGTAAAGTTGTGTGGAAATACCGTGGACAAATTTTACCGGAAAATAAGTACATGCAACTGGATTTGCATGTGAAATATGTAGCAGAAAAAGATGGACAAGTGGTCTTGAGTGCCGATGCTAATTTGTGGCGTGAGGATTTAAGAATTTATGAAATAACTGATATTGTGGTGGGAATTTCAGAATCGTGACCATAAAACCTGAGAGGCTGGAAAATTAAATTAGCTGACGCACTTGTGGAATTGAAATCAATAATCGGCAGTGAAGTTCAACCAGCTACGGCGGAGACAGTAACCCGGACTTTTTCAGATAACAGAATTTACCGGTTTGGAAAACTATCTTGTATAATTCAGCGGAGTTATTTTAAAGCCCTGAGAGTGTTAGAGAAGTTTTTATCAGTGGATAGCAGATTCCTCCTTCCCAACAACCCTGGTAAGTGATATCCAGCATCCCATTTTTCAGGTTCTTTGTTTTTGGAGTTAGATGAAGGGTTGCTTCAACAACATCGTAGTAAACCTCACTTGTACCAAAATAAGGATCATCCTTGATTTCTGCAGGCGGAAACTGGACATTTTCGATGATAAAATCTTTGCTGCTGAAAACAAATTTCTCTTTGTACATGTAATAATATTTGGGAATTTGCCAGCGTATAACTGCTTCGGAAGGTCCGCTAACGATGTAATCCATCTGAAACGCTTCTTCTGCAGCAAGGGGCTCCGCCGCATCGAAAGTGAATTTTTGGGCGCTTGCAGAAAATGCTGCCAGGCACAGAAAAAACAGTAATGGAAAAGTGCCTGCTGAAAAGTTGCCTGCTCTTCTTTTTTGCATTGCCTGAATCACATTTTTTGCCGTTGATGCAGTGTGTGAGAACATAACTTCATGAAATTTTGACAGCAGATTGCCAATCCGGATTATTCGTTGTGCTCGGTCGTGCTGAAAGTGTACGTCGTGACAATGCCATTGTCATTAAACTGAATTACCAGATCCTTGGCTTTCCTCTCTCCAAAAAGAGAATAATCGTAGGTTCCATAAGTCCAGGCAAGTTCGCCATCCTGTCTGCCTGAAAGCCACGGTGAACCGAACAACTTGCGAATCTGATTTTTTGTTGTCTTACCAATCTTTATTATTGGAACATTTATACCAGGGAAATCTTTTCCCAATGTGATGCAACCGGACGCAAACAAGGTCAAACCCGTAAAAAGAATCAGGACTTTGGCATAGTTTCGAAAACACAGCCTGTTTGCACTAAATTCATGACGACAGCATATTCCCATATTGTCCCCTTTGTTGAAATGTGTTAATTTTAAGAATACTGTATTAGAGTTACGGATTTGTTTCTGTTGCCAAAAATTGATCCGCGGCAGTCAGATAAGCAGCATAAGCTTCAAGGAACTCCCAATCTTTACCCTCCCATAACCTGTCTTTCAGCAGTACTTCCAATCCGGAAAAATACCTGATCAGTGGTTTTACAGGATCGTTTTTTTGCCGGGTATATTTAATACCTTGCCCCATAAAACCCAAAGCAAATCCTCCATTCATTTCCATCAGGTACTCATAATCGTTGACGTCCAATGCCGGATCAATAAAAATCTGCTTTTCCTCATCAAAATATTCCCTCATCGAAATCCGCAGAATTTTTGAAGCCGCCTGTCGGTAACGTTCACTTTGGTATTCTGCAGCGGCCCGCTGAAAAAGTTTTGCCAGGAAAGCATAATCCGGAAGAGTGCTTTTTGCACGCCACTCCTGAGTTGGAATTGAGTAATAATGAGAAACCCCTTCATTATTGAGAATCATTTCGGTCAGAAAATCAAGTGAACTTATCACTTTTTTTTTAAGAGACTTGTTTGTAGTGTAATTTAATGCCTCCAATAAATAGTTTAGTGTGACTGCTAAATTGTCAGTAAATATTTTCTTGATCACCAAAGGCGGATCAACATTTAAGCGCCTGTGTTTTTTCAAAAAATAGTAGGAAGTATCTGCTTGCTGAAAACTGAGAAATGAGCCAATTTCCGCGTTGTACAAAGTTTTGCTTAAATATTCAATGGTTTGATCGGCAGCTTTTTTTAATTCCGGATTAGACTTTTCCTGATTAACTTTGTACAAGAGCAAAGCCGTACCTGCATTTAAACCTGCCATTTTTTCATAATGAGGAACCTGCCAATCACTGGTTTCCGCAAAGCGGAAAAAACCGCCCTCAACCGGATCATAGATTTTTTTAATTGCTTTTAAAAGTGTCTCTGAAATCCAAAGTACCGCATCTTTTCTATCTTGAGCTTCTGCCGTTTTTAACAGGTAAAGGAAAGTTTCAGGAAGTATCGTTTTTTCTTTATTACCTACTCCATATTCTTCCGAATCAAAATTGTCGAGAACACCTCTAAGAAAATTTCTGCGAAACCCGGCTAAAGTATTTTTGTTTAACTGAACAGGCGGAGCGTATTCAAAGGGCTCTCTTTCTTCTCTATTTACAGTAAGTCCTTTTTTTACATTTTGAACAACATCCTGAATAATTTCCAGAAATGGTTCCGCATAGAGAGTTCCAGAGTATTGAAAATAGATGGAAGTGTCCGGATTCAAAAAAACTGTATATGGAACTCCTTTTGCCTTATATTTCTGATAGGCCGTACTGTTTATATCCGCGTCAATGAAGATATTGACAAAATTTTCGTTAAGGTAAGTATAAACCCTTTCATTCTTAAGCGTTCTTTCATTGAAAACATGGCACCAGTGGCACCACTGTGCAGAAAAAAGTAAAAAAAACGGTTTTTGCCGATGAAGGTTTTTTTGAATGACTTTCGGTTCATATTCAAAAAAGTTAACTGTCGATCCGATGTGTTCAAAAGCAAAAGATGTCGCAGTCCATAAAAAAAATGCTGCAATGCAGAGAAACTGTTTGATAGGGAAATTCATTATGAATATCAGGAAAGCACAAACTTGTATTAACAAGACCTAGAGAGTCGTGACTCTCAAAAGTAATTTAAGCTCCTTAAGTAGGGGCGCAGTGTCAGTATCATGGGGGAAGGTCTTACGCACAATTCCGCCAGGGTCAACTATAATAATATCAGAAGAATGAGAAATAACGTAACCTAGAGTGGATTCAGGTTTAAGCGACCTTTCATATTTGATTCCATATCGGGCAGCCACCTTTTTCAGTACTGAAATTTCATCAGTAAGGCCTACAATGTTTGGATGAAAATAATTCGTGTATTTTTTAAGCAATTCAAGATTGTCCCGCTCAGGATCAAGGCTGATGAAAAGTGTCCGTGTTTTTTCCAACTCAGCAGGTGACATTTCTGCCAGCACGTTGCTGATAGTGGCTAAGGAAATTGGGCAAACGTTTGGGCAGGAAGTGTAGCCGAAAAACAAGAGAACAACTGAACCACGTAGATCCTGGAGTGATAAAGGTCCATCCGGAGAATTTAAAGTAAAATCACCACCGGTGATATCATTTGCAGTAGATTCAGAATTTTCGTGGGCAACGGAGGTAAAAACAAATTCAAATGAAAAAAATAAACTTACAAAGACTAAAAAAAACTTTGTACGTCTAAAAAACAATTTCTTCCAGTACTTCATGCAAGTCATTTTCCAGTTTTATGGCAACATCCGTCATGTCTTTGGATTTAAAAAGGCGGGCGAATGCGGTGGGTTTCAAAAAAGAGATATGAATCAGGTCTTCACCAACCAGCTGATAGACAACAAGCTTCACCGGCATAAAAACCCCAACCAGTAAATTTGATGAAATCAATTGACCGCAACTTTCAAGGTTTCAAAATTCAACAATTTTGTAATAGCGGAACTTAACTTTCGTTCCAATACTTGGAGTGTGCCGATCAAGGTTGTTATCTATATTGCTGATGCGGGTAATAAGATAGTTTCGCATCTCAATTGCCTTAGTCAGATCATCCAGAATATCTTTGAAATTTAAACCCGAAAAGACTTTTTTGACAATATCCTGAGCAACTTCCATATTTAAATGTTGAGATCATACCCTGAAGTATTTTGTCAGCTAATGGTCTTTTCCACTAGTCTGTTTCCGGATTTTTTATTGTTTTAATATAATTTATCAGATCCCAGCGCTCATTTTCGGAAAGGATCAAACCCCACGGTGGCATATCCGAACGTCCATTGGTGATAAACCAAAAAAGATAACCGTCTGTTTCCGGTCCAGTGTTGTTCCAGGCCCACAGCTGCCGGGGCCAGGTGGTAAACCCGTGCGCGACTGTTCCATATCCATTTCCGGTGAAACCATGGCATTTAACACAGTTATTTACAAATAACTTTTCACCGCGACTTGCAGAAGCTGCTTTATCCGTAATTGGATTTTTCATGTTTGGAAATGCAACCGGAGTATCACCCAGGAGCGCGATAGCCTGCTGTTCTTCATCCAGCAAAGGGGCATTTGCCAGCAGCGGACCATGATGTACCTTGTACTTGTGTCCTGCAGGATCTTCAATCTCGCCAATGACTTTTTCAATTTTTTCTTTAGAAATGCTCCCTGAATCAAATTGGACTCTGAGAACCGGCCATCCGGTTTTTGTACTTTTTAGATTTAAATTAATTACTTTAACATCCAATTCTTTTTCCAGTGCGGATTTCAATGCCTTGGGACTTGCAGGCGAGATTAAACCTTCGATTTTGAATTCTTCTTCAACTGTTCCGGCAAAAACAGTGCTGGAAGCCGTGATTACAAAGAGGAAGGACAAAACAATAAAACTAATAATTTTTTTCATAAATACCCAGGTTGTAATTTCAAAGAAACAGTTGGTTGCGCATTGCGGAACCAACCCATGCTTTATACAAAGTCTATTTGCGGTATTTTATTTTCTTGGACGCTTCCCACTTTTTTCCAAGATTGTCCACAAAAACCACCTTGACTGGCGCTTCCTGAACAGCTCTTAATTTAAAGGTGAAGAGTGGATCGTCAGCAATCGCGGATGACATTCGAAAACGGCTGACCAGTTGGTCACCATAATAGACAAACATGTTTCTAATAAATGAAACAGGAATTGCCCTGCTGAATATCGGCTTTGTTTCAGCGTCAACTATTCCCAGGCCGGTAAAGGAGGGATGGTCGAA
>DTUH01000211.1 GCA_012964265.1 Candidatus Lambdaproteobacteria bacterium | reverse complement strand
CGAGTCAATTTAAATATATTTAAAATAAGCTAAATTTCTCAGAGCAAACAAATGCAAGTAAAAATATTTGAAGGATTTGCTGTTTTTTTAAAAAACTTTAAAGCAGAAGAATCTAAGGATGTATCCGGAACAGTGCAGGAAATACTGGCAAATGTCCGTAAAAATGGAGATACTGCTTTGCGTGAATATACTAAGCGGTTTGATAAAGTTTTGCCTGACTCATGGCTGGTGCCAAAGTCTGTACTTGAAGAGGCTCTTGATGGTCTGGACCATGACCTTTTCCATATTTTTGAAGAAGCCGCTGATAATATCATGGATTTTCACGAGCGCCAGAAAACAGACAGTCAGCTTGATTTTAGTCCGGACGGCACCGTGCTTGGCTGGAAAGTAACACCTGTGGACAGCGTTGGAATTTACATTCCGGGAGGTCGTGCGGTCTATCCTTCAACTTTGTTGATGAACGTAATTCCTGCCCAGGTTGCCGGAGTGCCAAGAATTGCAATGGTGTCACCCCCAGGTCCTTCTGGATTACCACACCAATTAGTGATGGCAAGCGCAGCTTTGATGGGCCTCGAAGAGCTTTATTCAATAGGCGGAGCGCAGGCAGTTGGAGCATTGGCTTATGGAACAGAATCGATTCTGAAAGTTGTCAAAATTACCGGACCCGGAAATGCTTATGTTGCAGAAGCAAAAAGGCAGGTTTATGGAACTGTCGGCATTGATTCATTTGCGGGACCGAGTGAAATTATGGTTGTTTGTGACCGTGACGATATTCCTGTTGAATACCTTGTGCGAGATATGCTTTCCCAGGCGGAACACGATCCGGATGCAGGAGCTATTCTGGTAACAACATCATCAAAACAGGCAAAAGAAGTTGAAAATCGACTTAAAAAGCTTGTACCAACACTTCCACGCCAAAATATTATTGAAGCATCTTTTGCAAACCGTTCTGCCATAATTGTGGCAAAGGATTTGGATGAAATATTTGAGGCAATTAATGAACTTGCTCCGGAGCATCTGGAAGTCTTGACAAAACAACCTTTTGAGGATCTGCACCGTATTCGCAATGCGGGAGCAATATTTTTGGGGCCTAACACACCCGAACCGGTAGGAGATTATTTTGCAGGACCGAATCACACCTTGCCCACTTCCGGTTGTGCCAAGTTTTCGTCCCCACTAGGAGTACAGGACTTTGTTAAAACAAGTTCTGTTATCAGTTATTCTGCTGAACGTCTGCAACGTCAGGGTGAGCAAATCATGCGCTTTGCAGAGGAAGAAGAATTATATTCCCATGCTGCGGCAATTCGAGTTCGTTTGGAAAATAAATAAGATTCAAAAACCGTTGACAGAACCTATTTGGATTCGATTTTGGGCGGTACTTCTGTCTGCTGTTTTTGCTCCTTCTCTTTGCGGGCGATGCTGAGACCCTCTTTTTTGCCGAGAGAAAATGCAAAGAATGCTGTGATTCCTATCACGATTCCAATTGCGAAGATATGAAATGTAAAAAGTAACACGTTAGTACGCGCAGATAGAGATTGGAAAAGACAAAGTACTGCCGTAAAATCCTATTGGAGAAATAATTGTTGAACTGATCAAATAAAATAAGAAAACGCCTACCAGCGGAGACCAGTCGATGCGTGTTCGCGGAAGATAACGCTGTAGAGGAGTGATAAGCGGATCGGCAAGAACATGAATGATCCGCACCAAAGGATTATTTAAAGACGGATTCACCAGTCCAAGTACAAACCAGGCAATCAGCACGAATATGCAAAAGAACAACAGGCTCTGCACAACAATACTTGTTCCCTGCAGCAAGTGTCCGCCACTCTGAAGCAGTAGACCCGCAACATCTGTCTGCCCTTGGAAAAACAAACTCAGGGAGCGTATTTCAGCAGGTATAACAATCTGGGCAAAGATCACAACCAGGATTGAGGCATAGGCACTGAAATGTGCTATCATGACCGGCATCCGCTGTTCACACCAGACCCATAAAGGACGTGTTACCCTCCCGATCCATTGAACAATTTGATTATGAGGATCGGCGCTGACCCAAGTCATCACCACTGCGGCGATGATGATCCACTTGTAAATAAACAGCCCAAAGCAGGTTGCACCAGCCAGCCATTCAAGAAAATGGACCATTCTCTTTGCCGGATTTCAAATCTTTTACGGGAGTGAAAGATTCTCCGCATCCACACTGATGTCCGGTTTTCAACTGCTCAAAAACAAAACCCTGTTCAACCAAATTTTTATCCGAAAAATCAATTTTTAGCGGCCCTAAAATATCAGTGAGTGCTTCACGGTCAACAACAACAGAAACTTTTCTTGAAAGGATTTTTACATCATTTGGACCAAACTCCTCGGGGGTGCATGATCCCAATTCATATTTCCATCCGGAACATCCACCAGGACGTGCGCCAATACGCAAAAATGTATCTTCCAAAGTCGAGCCTTCTGCTTCACACGCTTCTTTAAAAACCTGTGCGGCACGCTCAGTAAGAATAATTGAAGGAAGTGGATTATCTGTTTCTGTAATCATATTGTACACTCAATATTGAGGAATTGAAGAGTCAACGTTAATTGACCAACCCTGGATTCCATCCGTAACATTATAAACCTGTTGAAAGCCCTGTGAAGTAAAATATTGAGCGGCTTGTCTACTGCGTTCACCAAGATGGCAATAAAACATCAATGCTGTGTTTTGATCCCATGAGTCAAGCATTTCTTCCACCAGTTCCTGATCCAGTAAGACAGAATTTTCCAGACACGCAGTCTCCCTCTCCTGTGGCGTACGTACATCCAAAAGACGAATTTCATGATTTTTTTTCAGAATTAAAGCTGCTTCCAATGCGGCTACTTCCTGTACTTGTGCCGGAGTCGGAGGAGGTGTGATCTCAATGTCCGGAAATGCCTCATTCAGCAATTCTCCGAGTTCACCGTTATTCGACATTTCTTCAACAACATCTGAACCTCCGACAAATTCTTTGTTGATGTAAAGTTGCGGAATAGTCTGCCAGTTTGCATAATCCTTGACTCCCTGCCGAATGCTTTCGTCAGCAAGCACATTAAACGATTTAAATGGGACTTTCCATGCATTCAGAATACCTGTGACTTTTGCAGAAAAACCGCACTGGGGTGATTCCGGAGTACCCTTCATAAATAAAAAAACCGGACTGTCGGAAAGCATTTGCTCGATCTGAGCATGTGGAGTAGTACCAGACCCTCCGGTGCTTTCCACATTCGGAGAAATTACTTTGAATTGCATAACGTTAACCTGTTTGAACGTTTAAAAAAATAAAACTAATTGTTCGAAATTTAAAACATGAAATTTAATTGCTACAGAATACAGTGCAATTTGCAAAGAAACCGCACCTAATTAGTACTGATTCGATTATATTACTGGAAATGTGTATGTAAGTCAAACATAACTTGTCTGCGGCACAGTTCCAGCTTTGCTTGTGGATTAAACTAAAGTATGAGTTTTGCAATGCTCTAGCTTAACATTCTTTGGAACGTTATTAATTTTCTACAGAGTCATGGACATTACCAGTATCATTCCGATCTCCGGAGACCATTTTGAGGATTTTATGCTCCTTACTAATCCGGAACACAAATCTTCAAGAACTAAGCAGGCCTGGCAAGCACTTCAACAGCAGATTCAGGCACATGTTCCCAGTGCACAAAGAATTGATCTAAATCGAATTTGTGTGGACACGATAATGATGGAACTGCTCATATTCCCGGTTGTTGAACATTGGAAACGTCCTTTGACGAATGTGGAGTGGGCACATATTGACAAGGAGTCAAAGCAACTTGAGAAGCAAATGGAAAAGTTGCGGAAATTATCCAGCCTCGTCCGCAAAAAAGATCCGCTCGCATTTCCTGATCTTGCACCATTGTTTAATAAAATTTTTAAGCATAACCAGGAATTGCGCAACAACTGGGATGCTTTCAAAAGGGCGTGGTCAGACTACAAGAAAGATTGGCAACAATTCCAAACGATGAAAAAACAGTTGCTGAGGAGCAAGCAGAAATCATCAAAATCACAACCTGAAACATTTCAAAAAGACAGTTCATCTGCAAAAGATATTGAGCCTCCAGTGTCTCCACCGATGTTTTTACGTGACCGTTGGCATGCCCTGCGTATCAGTTCAAAAGCGCTTGAAATAGAAATCCTGCACCAGTGCCAACGTTATCGGGATGGATCCATTGATGACCAAGAATCAACAGACGAAACCCATCCGGGAGTGATATTTCTGGTGGAAGAACTACGGAAAATTTACCTAAAAACGCATGGTTTTGAATTGATTGAAAGAGTTAAACTGGTTCAGGAACGCAATGATCAACTCATGCAGGAGTTGCAGCCTTATTTCCCTGAGCCGATCATTTCCGCGGAAATGCGGGCAGCAACAAAACCCACGACCAAACAACGTGATGCTTCTGCGGAAAAAAGTAAAAAGGGAAATTCTAATGCAGCAAAGACTTTGCGTAAAATTATATTTTTTATGATTTTATTATTCCTGGCTGCGTTTGTAATATTTTTATTTCAAAAACAGGGACCATCTCAAAAGAAGAATATAATAAATCATTTAAAATTTGTTCCAAAAAACAAAACTTTGACCGCAAAAAGCTCAACTGCAAATAAACTGTCTGAGCATACTTTGGAAGATATGCTGCAGGGATTTGGCTCAAACATACATGTACAGGAATCAAATGCGCGACTGAAAAAAATGGTTACCGCGTCACCCGAAATTTTGGAGAATATTGCCAACAGTATCCTTCAGGAAATCGGCAAAAATACTGTATTCGTTTTCTCTGAAGCGCAGTCTTTATTTCTCTTTTGGAAAGGCAAGCTGGAAAAATATGCCTCACCCGAAGATTTACGAAAAAAGCTCGAACAACTTGACCGGCAATACAGGGATGTCGAATCACTTTGGAAAAAGATGGGTGACAATGCTCCGGAAAACATAAAAGTAATTCCGGATATTTTGGATGGAAAATCGACTTATGCCTTGGAAATGCTGGATGAAAACGGTGATCCCCTTCAAGTTTACATGACTGAAGAAGGAGTCCTCCTGCGGCTGAGCAACGGCAAACTCCTGGATAAACCGTTAACACCTCAGGAAGCAACTCAGAAAATTTCGGAATTTTGACAATATCCGGAACATCAACTCAAACTACGTCTTTACCAAACGCAAACTGCAAGGCATAATAGTTAAGCTTTAGTCCCTAACTTTGAATATGTTTTTATTCTTGAATGCCTTTTAAAACAGTTTGAAATCCACACAGTGATGTCAACCGTCTTTCTTGTCATCTTGAAAGCAGAGAGATCTTCTTGCTCGAAATGTCACGGTTTTGAACATTCTACGAAGGCATTATTCTTAAACTGAAAAAATGGAATTTCTCAAATATCATGCTCTCGGAAATGATTATCTGGTACTCATTTCTGAAAATCCAGACTTTCTGGAATCTACACTGACATCCGCACAAGTTCGCAAAATATGTAACCGCAACTTTGGACTCGGCTCAGACGGTATTTTGGCAGGAGGAAAAGATGATTCCGGAAACTGCTTCACGCTCCAGATTTATAATCCGGACGGAAGCACGGCTGAAAAAAGCGGAAACGGTTTGCGGATTTTTGCTCGTTCGCTCTGGGACCGGAAAATGGTAGATCATACTCAGTTTCAAATCAAGACATCCGGAGGTCTTGTCAGTGCGATGGTCGAAAATTCCGGACAATCCGTAACTGTGGAAATGGGGTGCGTCAGTTTTAAAAGTGACATTATTCCGGTGAAAGGGAAAAGTCGGGAAGTCCTGAACGAAACCCTGGAAATAAATGGTGAAAAATTTACATTCTGTGCCGCCACCATCGGTAATCCGCACTGTGTGGTTCTTAATCAAAAAATTTCTGCAGCAGAAACTCAACGGATCGGACCCTTGATTGAAACGCATCCCAACTTTCCGAATCGCACAAATGTTCAGTTTTTGGAAGTGCTGAACCGCAGCACAATCCGAATTGAAATCTGGGAACGTGGAGCCGGATACACTTTTGCTTCCGGAAGCAGCAGCAGTGCGGCTGCCGCCGTAGCTCACCGGCTCGGCTTGTGCGATGCTGAAATCGCGGTCTTAATGCCCGGCGGACAAATCGACATCATAGTAAGCGAAAATTATAATATCACCATGAGTGGCCCGGTCACTCGAATCGGTAAAATGATACTTGATTTAGAGTGCCTGGATTTTGAGATTCCAGCATGATCGAAAGTATTTGGGGAATCTTTACCATAGGATTGCTCCTCGGTGCTCCGTCCGGAATCACGCCTGGCCCAATGTTGATACTGATCATTTCTGAAACACTGCGTCACGGCATCCGTGCCGGTGCAAAAGTGGCGTGTATTCCATTGTTGACAGATACACCTGTTGTATTAATTTCCGGATTCTTATTTACCAAAATCTCTAACATGAATATCCTGCTGGGGGCAATTTCTCTGGCTGGATCTGCTTTTCTACTTTATTTGGGCACAAAAAGTATCCGAACCGCCAATGCGGAAATTCCGGATTTCACTCCACGACCACTCTTCCTGAAAGAATTAATGATTGCAAACCTGGTAAATCCAAACCCATACCTTTTTTGGTTTACTGTGGGTGCGCCGCTGATGGTTCGTTCATTTCAACAAACTATGAGTTTAGGCGTTGCTTTCCTCATCAGCTTTTATCTTGGTCTTGTTGGAGTAAAATTGTTGCTGGCAATTGCTGCGGGAAAATCCCGGAGTTTTTTGCATGGAATTTTGTATCGACGCATCATGCAGTTTCTAGGTTTTGCATTAATTGGATTCTCGATTTTTCTGTTTCAGGATGGTCTGATATATTTCGAAATTTTAGAGCGGGGATGATTTATCTGTACATTCCGATCAAAAATTTTGTTCGACATACTGACTGTGGGGTTATAAACTTCAACGAAGAAAATCTGCTGAATTCATAACTCCACCGCTAAAACACCTTCCATGCCTATCAACATTTCTAATTTACCTGAATCCAGAACAGCTTGTGAAAAAGAGGATGCGAATGATCCTTTGCGTAGCTGGCAGGACGAATTTTATTTGCCGAAAGGACTCATTTATCTGGATGGCAACTCTTTGGGACCGCTGCCGAAAAAGGCCATCGAACAACTGGATCAAGCCATCCGGAACGAATGGGCTGAAGACCTCATAACAAGTTGGAACAAGGCCGGCTGGTGGGAGTTGCCGGAAACACTTGGAGAATTGATAGCACCAATTGTCGGAGCTGCATCCGGACAAGTAATTGTTTCTGATTCCACTACACTAAACCTGTTTAAAACCGTCCATGCTGCTTTGGGTTTGCGTCCAGAACGAACTGTAGTGATCTCCGAAGCCGACAATTTTCCGACTGATCTTTATATTTTGGAAGGAGTCACCTCAACTCAGCAAAACATTCAAAGGCGTTTGTTGGGCAAAGATGGAAACTCACTGGAAGAATTACTTGACGATCAGGTTGCGGTTGTCGCATTTTCGCATGTAAATTACCGCACAGGTGAAATCCTTCCGATAGCGGAACTAGTAAAAGTAACACACGAGGCGGGAGCTTTATTTGTTTTGGACACCTGTCACAGCGCTGGAATTTTGCCGGTAGAACTTGACCAATGGGGTGTTGATTTTGCGGTCGGCTGCACTTACAAATATCTGAATGGAGGTCCGGGCTCACCGGCATTTTTGTATGCGGCAAAGCGGCATCAGCAGGAAGCTGTAAATCCTCTTTCCGGATGGTGGGGACACGCACGTCCTTTTGCTTTTGAAAAAGATTTTCAAGCGGCGGAAGGCATCAGACGTTTCCGAACTGGAACCCAACCCGTTCTATCACTCCGGGGACTGCAGGCCGGACTTGAAATTGCGCAAAAAGCAGATCTCCATTTAGTGCGAAAAAAGAGTCAGCGCCTGACTCAACTTTTTATTGAGCTTGTTGAAAAACGATGTCTCAATTTTGGGGTGACTCTCCAAAGTCCGTTTGATCCGGAAAAACGCGGATCTCAAGTCGCACTTCATTTTGAAAATGGTTTTGCCGTAATTCAGGCTCTCGTTACCAGAAAAATAATTGCTGATTTTAGAGAACCGGGAATTATGCGTTTTGGCTTTGCTCCCCTTTATATACGCTACACCGACGTGTGGGATGCTGCGGAAGCTTTGGCTGACGTGCTCAAAACAGAGGAATGGCGTGAAAAACGTTTCCAACAAAAACACGAAGTAACTTAATTCCACAGGTTGAATTAATCTGTGCGTTTTGAGCCAAAGCCTTTGCTTTAATTTTTGAGGCGTTTCACGCTGGAAAATATAGTTAGAAAAGACACAAGATGGGTTAGGGTTTTCCATGTACGTAATGGTAAGTCAG
Source organism: Candidatus Lambdaproteobacteria bacterium (assembly GCA_012964265.1). Lineage (GTDB taxonomy): Bacteria > SAR324 > SAR324 > SAR324 > NAC60-12 > Arctic96AD-7. Next base: position 816 of record DTUH01000211.1, on the reverse strand, counting down.
CCCATTCTTGAATCTCGAATCGCAGCTAAGATATCTTGGGTCGTGGCTTTCGTTTTGATCCCCGGAACATCAAATGGAGAACTTGCAGATTTCTTTTTTGAGGTCAACGAAAAAGCTGCACCATCTCTTCTGCGAATTTCAACTTCTTCTTTTTGCGCTAATTTTAAGATTTTGGCAAAGTTTTGACGAGCTTCTGAATAGGTAAAAACTTTCATGCTAACACCTGTATATTGAGTTTGTCAGCCACTTTTTGCAAACGCTTATCCAGCGTCATTAATGGTTTATTCAAGTATATTGCACATCGAAAAAAATAAGCATCGTAAGCATAGATATTATAATCAATGGCAATTATTAGCGATTGCTGAATATCGACACCAACCAATCTAACTGGAATAGAAGTTGCCGTTTTTTGAGCAGACCATGCTTCATCATACGTGATTTGTTTGCGTTTTATCATTGCTGATAACGCATTACCAATTTCGTAAGGTAATATTTCTGGTGCAATGACATTTACTCCGGAAGTAAGCTGGATGATTTGCTCCTTTTCCGGTTCATTCAAGGCAATCGCCAAAAAAATATTTGTGTCTGCAATGATATCCATGAGGACATTTGTACAACTAATATATATTTTTTCAACAATAAAAAATAATTTCTGAAATTGTTTTCGTTTTTTCTGGATTGTTGATTGAATTGTTGATTATGATGTCACTATCAATTCAACTTTAATATCAAATATGCAGAAAATAAAGATGCTCAACTCCCTGTTTGCCAGAATCGACTCCAAACGTGAAGAACTGGTTTCGTTTACACAGGAAT
>DTUH01000210.1 GCA_012964265.1 Candidatus Lambdaproteobacteria bacterium | reverse complement strand
AGGAATACCTTGGCCATCAGACGAAGGAGATGTTTTCCGGAAAAAGCTCTTCTGCCGAAATAAACTCAAAAAAGAAAAAAAAGAAAACCTCAAAAAATATTGTTACAAAAAAGAAAACCAAACATAACAAAACCAAGCATGATAGATTGGCAAAAAAATCAAAAACCAGCCGTAAAAATAGTGTTCATAAAATTCATGTGATTCTCGACTCAGGACACGGGGGTGGCGATCCCGGAGCTTCTGGAGGTTCGCGAAAAAATAAAGATCTGATTTATGAAGATGAAGTCGTTTACGATGTCAGTCAGCGTATTTCAAGACTGCTTAAAAAACAGGGTGTCATAGTACACCCCACATTAGTAGACCCCAATCAAAAAACCCCAGTGCGTTACTTGTCTCATCGTCATGACAATGACGAACAACTTTTAGTTACTCCACGTTATTCTACGCGCAATTCACGCATTGGAGTCAATATGCGCGTCTATCTTGTTAACCACATTTATAAAGAGTTGAGAAAGCAAAAAGTTCCTTCAGAAAATATTTTGTTCATCAGCCTCCACGGCGACTCCCTTCATACATCACTGAGCGGCGTCATGGTCTATTATCCGGATCATCGCCTGCGCCGCAGCAGTTTTCGTTTGAAAAATAAAATTTACCGTAGAATCAAGGAATACAGTTCAAAATTGACGTTTCAAACAAAGGACAATCTGCATTCAGAAAAACTTAGCAAATCCTTCGGAAAAGTTATTATAGATGAGTTTCGTAAAACAAAACTGCGTACACACCGTGTAGCCTCAGCCGTGAGGGGATATCTGTACCGCAAAGGTAAAAAGACTCTTCCTGCAGTTCTTCGTTACAGTAAAGTCCCGACATCCGTTTTGGTGGAAATCGCCAACCTTAATAATAGACGTGATCGACGAGATTTGCTAAAATCCAAAATCCGTCAGCGAATAGCAAATGCCATTTCAAATTCGGTTTATGCACACTTCGGCCGCTCAAGCGGTCTTGTTGCACAACGTTAGTCCAACAATCCCTTTTTATGTCTTCGATCACCTCTGTAGTTTTCGATCTTGGGAACGTCTTGATCGACTGGGATCCCCGTTATCTTTACCGAAAATTGTTTTCAACCGAAACAGAAGTTGAGTGGTTTTTGGGAAATATATGTGATGATGAATGGAACAGCAAACATGACGCAGGACAGCCTTTTGAAAAAGGCATCTCAGAGCTTTCAGCATTATATCCGCAATATTCTGATCAAATCCGTAACTGGTATGATCGTTGTGAAGAAATGCTGGGTGGTCCTCTGGATGAAACGGTTGAAGTTTTAGCTGAACTGAAAAAAAATAAAGTTCCGCTCTTCATACTCAGCAACTGGTCTGCGGAAACTTATCCTAAAGCAGAAGCTCTCTTTGATTTTCTGCACTGGTTTGATGGAAAAATAATTTCAGGAGAATCCGGAATAATTAAACCTGATCCGGAAATTTACCAGTTACTCTTAAAAACATTTGATTTGACTCCACAAAATACAGTTTTCATTGATGATAAACTTGCCAATGTGAATGCTGCCCAGGATTTGGGAATCCACGGAATTCATTTCCAAAATGCTGCCATACTCCGGAATGATTTAAAAAAATTAATACTGCTTTAACTTGTAATCTCTGCGCCCCAAGTTGCATTTTTTACTCATTCGAGCTATTATTCTTTAGCGCATACCGTTCCATTTCTGGAATTGTCAATTTACTCATTTAGTTCTCCGGAAGCCTTGCGAAAACTTATTGTTTTAAGCTGTGTTTTTTTGATTCTTTCCGGCATACTGTTGGCGTACCCGAGAATGTTCCCGTGGGCCGAAGAGTCTTCAGCAACTTCCTTATTACATATCTGGGCCGGTTTTTTCTTTTTGGTTATTTTTCCCATGTATTCCTGGGATCATATACGAGGACACAAGGATCGTCTTGGGGAACGCTCCCTT
>DTUH01000209.1 GCA_012964265.1 Candidatus Lambdaproteobacteria bacterium | reverse complement strand
ATCCATCCAGACACGGATTTGTTCTCCGCAGCGGGGTTTATCAGAAATTTTCAAGACCCGTCCGATACGTTGTGTGTCATGATATTCACAGAAAACACTCAGGTGGAGTGCTTGGTTGCCAAAATTAGTACTGCATCCGCAACATCTTCGGCAAGATTTGTGACCGCGCCAAGTTGTTTCAATATTCCTTTTAGCTGATACTTGCGCGCCAGTTCTAATTTTTCATTCTCAAATACAGCTTGCAGTAGTTTATGCTCAATTTTATCTACCATACTTTCCTGACGACTGACTTCTTCCACATGCTGCCGGACTGCCCTCAAGTCTGAAAAAAGCGAGTCCGTTGCATATGCCAGAGCTTGCACCGCATCATGAGTGTGTGAAAGCATATCTTTCAGAGGTAAAATAAAGTCTTCCGGAATTTCCGGTTTTTCGAGGACAATATCGCCAAGTGAGTGCTTGAAACTGCTTGGCACTTTATCCAGTTTGGTCAAAAACCAAAGCAGGTCATCACGCGAATCCGGCATCAAAGATTCGTGCAGCAAGGACATTTGAATCTGACGTCCAATATCATCCAATTCTTTTTCAATTTTATCCAGCTCGTCGTTACCTTGAGTTAAATCCTCAAAACTCCCATCAAGAAATGCCTTATAGGCTTCCTGATAGAGATGCGCCATATCCTCGAGGAATCGTAAAAGGCGTTGAATTTTTTCTTCTATTGCATACTGTTTTTTAAAAAACAAACTCAAAGGGTTCATATTTCTCTCCGTTGAAAAATTCTGTATAAATAGGCAAGTTTTTGTTTTATTTTACGGTCATGTAATTTATTCTTCAACCCTCCTCCGCGGACTACCCACTCTGTGCTGATTTCGGCCAAAGCATCTCCCAGTTGCCAAGGGTAGTCGAAAGACCTGCCCTCCAACTGATTCAGGGCTTTCAGTTGTACTGAGGACAGGCCGTTTTTGTCCATGGCCGCAATATTTTCAGCAGTAATAGCCAGGTTTTTTTGGAAAGAGTACTCCACCACTTTCAGACCCTGTTTACTTGACAAAGTCACTTTTTCCTTAACCGAGCGCACAACCTCGGCCGAACTCCGGAAAACAGTTCCTGACAGTTCGTTCAGTCCTGACGTTTCAATTCCTTCTTTTTGAAACTTTTCGATAACACTTGCAGAAAGCTGATAATTTGAATCGCGCTGTACGGTTTGCTGAAAAACGTTTTGCATAAAATACAAACCGACAAAACAAATCAAACATGAAATGAGCGGAGTGATAATCCAGCCTCTGACAATGCTGTAAACACGGGGCCACTGAATTCCCCTGCCTCCCTGAAGCATTCCAATTCCAATTACCGCGCCAACTACTGCTTGTGAACTTGAAACCGGGACAAGCGGAATTGTCGGAAGAGACATATTGGCCAGCAACTGCTCCAGCCGCTCAGACGCAAAAAGAAAGAGAACAATCGAGTGAGACATTACCGCAACCCATGCAGCCAATGGAGTGAGAGTCATCAATTCCGAACCAACTGTCATCATAACCCGTTTGGAATAAGTGAAGACACCGACAGCAATTGCCAGTCCCCCAACTAAAAACAATTGTTGAGCCGAAGAAATACTAAAACCCTGCCCAAACTGCATATCCAGAAACGGTGCTACGGGCACAAAAACCCCCATCACGTTGGCAATGTTGTTTGCTCCCAGACTGTAGGCACCAAAGGCTCCCGCCAGGATTAAAGCAAGACGGGTATAACCGTCGAAACGTATCAGTCCGATTCCCATTTTTCGTACAAAGCGTTTGGACAATGTAAATAAAAGCGCCGCGATTACAGCAGATAACAAGGGGCAAATGATCCAGGTCGAAAGAATTTTCAGTAAAGAAGAAACATCTGTGTAAGAATCACTAAACAGGTTCCAGCCGATAATCGAACCAATAATCGCCTGGCTGGTTGACACAGGAAGGCCCATTTTAGTCATCCAATAAACTGTCAAACCTGCGGCCAGAGCGGCCATGAAGGAGCCGCCTATGGCATTCACCGCACCTAGTTTACCCAAAGTTTGTGCGGCTCCGGCTCCACTGACAAAAGCGCCAAGAACCACAAAAATTCCGCAAATTATTGCCGCAGTTGTGAAACGAACCATGCGGCTGCCAACCGCTGTACCGAAAACGTTGGCCGCATCGTTTGCGCCAAGTGACCAACCCAGAAAAAGGCCGCTGCTTAAAAAAATGAGAACTGATGGATCAAGCAAAATTAAACTCTATAAAGAAAATTTTATATTAAATCAGGGTGTTATTGAATCATTATTTGCGATAAACGGCAAGGTTAATCCGGAGTTGGACGGATGCTTAAATTCAACTAAAAGTCTTCAATTTAACAAGATTTGACTGAGTTCCGTTTCAAGTTTAGAACTTTGCTGAAGGCAGACCGCCAATACAAAAGGGGGAGTGTGTAATTGTTTTAAAACTCAGTCTTTGGCATCGGTAGAGGAAATATTAAGACAAAGCATAAAATTCACTGAACGGAAGCTCATAACTATTTCTTGCCGCTGATTGAGAGTTTCGATGAAGGTACGGACAATACCCCTGTCAGGTTTCGAACGTGAACGCTTGGTGTCGATTATGGTGGCGCGTACCGTGAGTTTATCTCCCGGACGCACAGGAATCATCCAGCGCAGTTCATCAATTCCCGGAGAACCTAGACTTGAAGCTGGAGAAAAGTAATTATCAACAAGCGCCCGCATCACAAAAGCGCAAGTCTGCCAGCCGCTTGCGATCAGACCTTCGTAGGGTCCTTTTTTTGCCGCATCATGGTCAATGTGAAAAGGCTGTGGATCATAGCGCCGGGCGAATTCAAGTACCTCATCCTCATCGACATCAAGCGGCCCAAATACGAAAACGGCGCCCCGAATGTAATCCTCGAAAAACCGCTCCTCCCGTTTATGGGGCAAATTAGTATTGGACATTGAATTCCTTTGGAGGTGAAATCAAAAAGCAGTTCGTATTCCCAGTGCAAACTGCATTTCAAGTTTCCGATCGTGTGGAAGATTAAGAGTCGCAATATCCAATCCCATCAACCACACCGTAATGATTGGACTTCCGGAAATCCAACTCCAGCCCATGTGTAAAACGTCTGAACTGGCTTCACCCAATTCTGTGTCACCCTGACGAACTTTTGGCCACAGGATTTTCCGCAGTGACAAAGTCGCACCTTTTCCGGATGGAGTCACCCATTGATCATGTACGCCTATTTCAAAACCGGACCCGTTTTCACTCAAAAACAAATCTCCAACTCTGCTTTTCCAACCAATAGTTTTTCCCGGAATGCTCAAAGCCAATAAATGGAAATAACGTCCCGGACCGTTCGGTTCATCATAAAGATGAAGTGACAAACCAAGTGCTCCAGTGCTGTAAGTGCTTCCTCTACTTCCAACAGTATGATAGACTTGTGCCTCCGGAAGTAACGGAAATGATGCCGCAAAAATCGGACAGCTTCCGGAAATAAACAAAAAGAATAAAAATAAATGTTTTGAAAATAACATCGGTTAATTTTATATAATCCGTTTTTTCAGCAGTGCAAAACACTTCCGTTAAACTTCCGGAAAAGTAGAGGCTGCCAACTTTTAAGCAAGTACAAACATACAACAAAATGACGAGCTATTCAAGTACACGGGGGCAAGTTAAAAACCTTCTCTTTGAGGAGGCCGTAATGATGGGGCTCGCGGATGACGGCGGTTTGCTGGTTCCAAATGAAATTCCGCATGTCCGAAATAAGCTTCCGGAATGGCGTTCATTTAGTTTTACAGAATTAAGTCTTGAAATAATGCTGCTTTTTACGAGCAACAGAATTCCGCGGAAAGAACTTAAACCACTGATTGAGCAAAGCTACAACAAATTCCGTCATCCTGAAATCACGCCTTTAAAATCGGTGGAGGGACTCCATATTTTGGAACTGTTTCATGGTCCGACGTTTGCCTTCAAGGACGTGGCACTTCAGTTTCTAGGCAACCTGTTTGAGTATTTTTTGAACCGGCGCCAGCATCCCTTGAGAATTTTAGGCGCAACTTCAGGAGACACAGGAAGCGCTGCCATCCACGGATTGCACGGGAAAAAAGGAGTGGATGTGTTTATGCTTCATCCGAAAGGACGGGTCAGTCCAATGCAGGAAAGGCAAATGACCACAGTCCTTGATCCAAACATTCACAACTTGGCTATCGAAGGTACTTTTGACGATGCACAGGCGATTGTGAAAGCGCTTTTCAACGACCAGGAATTCAAGAAGAATTATTATTTGGGTTCAGTCAATTCCATCAACTGGGCTCGTATTTTGGCACAAATAGTTTACTATTTTTATGCCTGGTTTCAAGTGGCAAACGACGAATCTGAGTTGGTCAGTTTTGTTGTGCCCACCGGAAATTTTGGTAATGTGCTGGCTGGATATTACGCAAAGTGCATGGGGCTGCCCATTGATAAACTGGTTATTGGAACAAATGAAAATGACATTTTGCACCGATTTTTCAGTAAAGGAGAATACCATAGGGCTGAGATCATAGAAACTTTCAGTCCATCAATGGACATTCAAATTTCCAGCAATTTTGAGCGTTATCTTTTCAATCTTGCGGGAAATTCTGCGGAACAACTTCAACTTTGGATGAATAATTTTGAGCGTACAGGGAAATTGACTATAGAGGGGGAACTACTAAAAAATGCTCAAAACGACTTCATTTCCGCACGTGTCGATGACGAAGAAATAGTCGAGACTATCCGTAAATTTCATCTGCAAACAGGATATTTATTAGACCCACACACTGCAGTGGGAGTGTGTGCGGCTGAAAAAACTGATATTCAGACGCCAGTAATTTGTCTGGCCTGCGCGCATCCGGCGAAATTTGGCGAAACAGTCCGGAAAGCTCTGGGTAATGAACCGGAACTTCCGGATGAACTGGCTCTGCTGGACGAGCTGGAAACACACTGCAAAACAGTTCCGGCTGATGCGGAAACTATCAAAAAAGTAATTCTCGAAACACTTGAAGCTAAGAGCTTTTTGCCTTAGCCCCCAAACGGGTAACAGACAACCAAAACTATAATTTTGGGAACCGAAAGTCTACAATCTGAAACTGAAATACTTCAGCCGACCTACGATGAATTCAAAAAAAATCGTCCGGTTTGGACGACATCCCTGAGGCGTGGAGTCGAATATGCGGTGTTTCGTTTTGGATTGTATTTGGGTAAAAAATTGTCTGTGTCACAGTTACAAAAATTGGGACGCGGTGTTGGCAGTTTTGCCTATCAAGTACTTCGTAAGGACCGCGGAATTGTTGAAAAACAGCTCAAACTTATTTTTCCTGAGTTGGATGCGGCGCAGCGTAAGCAATGGACGAAAGAGTGTTTTGGCCATTTTGGACAAATGCTTTTTGAGTTTTTGTGCTTACCGAAAATATTGCAAGATGAAGCAAATTTGCTTGAGGTAGAAAATGAAGAAGCGCTGACAAATGCAATTCAAGCGGAAAAAGGGGTTATCCTTTTAGCCATGCACTCAGGGAACTGGGAATTAATTTCGGCCTACGCTAAACGCTCCGGACTTAAGATGAAGGCGGCAACAACAAATTTTCCTGATCGACGCATCAACGAACTGATCGAGAGTCAGCGCCAACACGGAAACATGGAAATTCTTCGCCGTGGAACTTCCAGCGCAATCAGAAAATTACTGAACTGCCTGCGCAACAAAGAGGTACTGGTTTTGGCCATAGATCAGGACACAAATGTACTCAGTACCTGGGTTCCATTTTTCGGAATTCCTGCAAAGACTCCAGTTGGAGCTGCGGTATTTGCTTTAAAAACCGGCGCTTCTGTACTGAGTTACAATGTATTTCGGCAGACAAACGGAACTTTCAGAATGAGATTTGAAACGCTGGGTAATTTTGACCGGCAGTATCCTGAAATGGAACAGGATGTGTATTCAGTCACAAGGAAAATGAATCTCCATCTTGAACAGCGCATTCGCGAAAATCCGCAGCAATGGGCCTGGTTTCATCGTCGCTGGCGACACCGTCCATCTGAAGAAGAATTGCAGAAAATGAAAAAGTTGGAGCAACACGAAATACAAAATTCCGCGGGTCGGAATTAAAATAAAACAAATCCGCAGATTTAAACTGAAAACCTGAAAAAGAGAAGTTGAATAATGTCCATCGTTGTTTCAAATAAACAAAAAATTCACTATGAACTTGCTGGAGATAAAGGTCCTTGGATGTTTCTGCACACTCCTCACATGATTCCGATGAGTGCCTGGAGGGAAGGTGGATATGTGAAACAACTGGAGCAGAATTTCCGGCTGGTGATGATTGAGCCCCTTGGTCAAGGATTAAGCGATGCTCCCGTCGATGCTTCTCATTACACAATCGCCTCCCGCATCCGTCATATTCTGGACATATTGCGTGAAGTGCAGGCCGATTACACTTTTTTTTTGGGTGTAGGATTGGGTGCACAAGTCGGCTTTCAAATGTCTAAAGAATTTCCACGCCGAATTCGCTCCCTGATTACTATCGGAGCACAACCATATCAGGAGCTTGAAGAGGCAAAATATTTGAAAGAAAAACTGGATCAATTGCGCTCAGGAAAATTGAGTGCATATCTGCAGCAATGGCACTCTTTAGACCATTTATCCGTAAATCAGCAAAAGCTTATTATGCAGGGCAATCCGGAAGCGTATGCCCTTGGACTGGAAGCGTCCTTCAACTGGGAAGGTTTGGGCGACGACTTGAAATCACTGGGAACCACGACTTTGCTGTTTACGGCCAAAGCAGAGCCGCGATTTTTATCTGTGCGGGATGCCGGAAAACGTTTGCGTAATGGGCGCTATGTGATTCTGCCAAAAGTTCTGCAAAGTCATGGTCTGTGGAGTTCTGAATTAATTATGAAACCGCTGCTGGATTTTACCCGTCGGGAACGCTAAAACTGAAGCTCCTCAACATTTCATGCAATTCTTCCGCTGGCATTTAATTTCGATCAGTCTTTTACTGCTGAGTATCTCATTTCCGGTGCTTGCTTTTGCAAAAACTGTTCCGGCTTTGGCGGTGCTTTCCCAGCTAAAAGGTGAGGTTAAGGCAGGTCCAGCCAAAAAAATGATGGAAGGCTTCGATGGAAAAATGTTGTGGAACAGATACAGAGTCCGGACAGAAAAAAAATCCGGAGCAACAATTTATTTTAGCGATGGTTCCGAAGTACGGTTGTTTAGCTCAACAGAACTCACGATTGGCGCCAGAAAGAGCCACAATTCCCGCTGGGTGCGCTATCGACTTGTGTTGCGTTCCGGTAGTTTTTGGGGACATTTCGCGCGCGGAAAAAATCCTGTAGAAATAGGCGGAGGAGGTCTTCGTTTGCGGCTTTCTGATGCATCACTGAGATTTACCAAGAAAAAAACTGGAAATAATATTTCGGTTTCATCCGGTATCGTCAAGGTCTCTAACAAGGTTTCTTCTGTAAAAATTCTTTCGGGACAAAGACTCTACCATATTCAGAGTACCGATTTTTTGCCTCAAAAACTGAGTCTTGTTCCAAATCAGCTGAAACTTCGGATTGAACCCTTAACACCGGTTTTTTCCCCAAATAAATCTTTAAAACTAAACCTGCACTTTCAGGTTGTCCGCTTGGGAACAGATCATGCCGTAAAACGATCCGGACCAGTGCTTTTGACCAGTGACTACTATAATTTGACTCTTCCCGATTCCATACAACTCAATGCTGACGGCGAAGCTAGAACCAGCATAGAAGTTAAACCGCCTCGCGCAGACGACCGCACATTTAAAGGTTCCGTCACCTTTCACGCAATAATGGATCAATATGGCTATGATGATTTGCAGGGTGGATCATTTAAAATAAAATTCGCAAACCCCTGAAGATTGACTGTCTCCACAATTTGTCATTTCGACCGTAGGGAGAAATCTTAATAATTTTAGTGTTTATCTTCTGAAAGATTTCTCGTTTCGTAAGCAATGACACGGTTTTAGGACTTTTTAAGACGGCATCAAAAGTGACTAACGATGAAATAGAAAAAACTTAACAACTGTGTTGGAAGAAAATTCTCAGCTTTTTATTATTTTCCTAAAGCACTAAAACCAAAAATAATCCTCAATGTTTGAAATAACTACCATTGCCGGAGGTGTAGTAATTGGAGCAGGATTGGCCTGGATTCTTGAGCGCTGGGTTAGTTTATTTTTGAAACAACTTGATACCGGCCAGTCAAAAGAGTTTCCACAACCAACAACAGAAAATAATTCAGATCAATTTTCGCGCTGGATAATTTTCTCAGGCATGTCGATTGCGGCGGCAACTCTTTCAGTGTGGAGGCAGTGGAGTCCGGAGCTTTTGAATGACCTCGTTTTAGTCACTGCGCTAGTTGGAATTGCCTGGATTGACAGGAAAACATTGTTGATTGAAGGACGAATGGTCGCTTTGGCGCTGGCACTGCGATTGTTATGGCTCGCATTTTTTGCGCCCCAGGAAATACTGAATTCTCTGTCCGGAATGCTGATTGGAGGCGGGATTCTTTATTTCACCGGTTTTTTGTATGAAACTTTCCGCCATCGTCAAGGATTGGGTGAAGGAGATGCAGCCGTGCTTGGTTTGATTGGTTTGTGGGTCGGCTGGCAGGGACTGGGAGCAGTTTTGCTGATTGCGGCTTTGAACGGAATTATTATTGGCGGTATTTCATTGCTCACACAAAGAAAGACGAATCAAAATTTTTCGGATCTGCTGCAAACACAAATTCCATTTGCGCCATTTCTTTGCCTTGGTGGATTGATTGTTTATTTTTTACAGGAAACAGGATTTGTTGGCGTTGGCTTCGGATTTTGAATTTATATTTAATTATTTCTGAACCATAGTTTCTTTCTGTAACTCTTCCCGAATCAAGTCCTGCAGCATTGGGCGGTATAATTTCCATAAATTCTGTCCAAGTTCTGTCAGGTTGTGTCCTCTTCCAGAACAAACCGGACATGACTTTCGCAAGTTAGTCTGTATGCTTCCCCATTCATCAAATCCTGCCTGAAATCCGCTTCCATCACATTTAACACATGGTCTTTTTAGATCTGAGATTAACATTTGCTTTTAAGTATTTCGTTAATATGGTAAGTTTGTTACTGGAAACGCATGAATTGTGCCTTGATTTGCCCTAACTTTTCATTTCATTCTGAAAGTGATTATTCCTGATATCGGCATTAAAAAATTAGTGGAAGA
>DTUH01000208.1 GCA_012964265.1 Candidatus Lambdaproteobacteria bacterium | reverse complement strand
AAACAGCCTTTTAACAGTTTAATTGTACAAAAAAATTATGAAAGATCAGTCCATTCAGTATCGTTTTCAGGCCGTACAGGTTTTGGTGCGTGACGCGGGTATTTATGCTCTTCAGTGGTTCAGGAATCGTGATACTCTGCAAATAGAGAAAAAGGGGGCTCAGGACTTGGTAAGTGAAGCAGATCGTAGTGTAGAAAACATGATTCGCGGGCGTCTGCAAACATTTTTTCCGGAAGATGGCTTTTTAGGAGAAGAAAGCGGAACCCGAAATTTAGATGCAGAAGGTATCTGGGTAGTGGATCCTATTGATGGGACTAGCTGTTTCCTTAATGGTTTGTCGTCATGGTGTGTATCAATTGCCTTTATTGTCAAAAACGAAATAGAGATTGGCCTGATCTATGCGCCATGCACAGATGAATTATTTGCGTCACAGCGTGGATTTGGGGCTGCACTGAACGGTAAACCGATGAAGCCGAGTAAAGCAACTTCACTTGCTGATGGTATTGTCGGGCTGGGATATTCACCAAAAAGTTCGATTGAAGCAACACAAAAAGCTTTTAATTATTTGCTGAAAAGCGGGGGTGTGTATCACGACATTGGTTCTGCAGCTCTGATGATAGCTTATGTAGCTGCCGGACGTTATCTTGGTGTTTATGAATATCAGATTAATTCATGGGATTGTCTGGCAGGTATCGCCATGGTTAGGGAAACAGGCGGATGGACAAATGATTTTTTAGCCAATGATGGTTTGCTCACAGGCAATCCAGTCTTAACCGCATCTCCCGGAACCAAAGAAGCCATGCAGAAATTGTTTGCTGCGGCGGGTCATTAATTCCATACCTTTCCTTTTCCAGACTCACAGATGTTTCAAACAATTAGTCCATTGTCAAATCCTGCCTTGGGAGCACAGTGGCAAGGAAATAGACTAAACTTTGGATTGGTTGCGACAGACGTTGTTTGCATCCGCTATTTGTTTTATCCTGATTTCATACCTCAGCTTGGTGATGCAAAATCACTGCTGACCGGAGTACTGCTGGACTCAAATTATCAGTTTGGTGATGTCTGGGGCTGGCAGACAGAAATTTCCGGAAAAGTGGAAGCGCCTGTGACCTATCTGATTCAGCTTGAAAAAACGGACGGAACCACACTTTTTGTAATTGATCCTTTTGCAAGAGAAAGCCGTGGCGGTGAGTCCTGGGGGAAGACGCTCGGTTTTACGGTGAACGCGGAAAATTTTGGTCTCAAAGTCATCTCCCGTCCTCGTGGTCATTTTTTTCAAGGAATACGTCGATTACCTGTTCTGCGTCCGCAAAAGTCTGCTGAGGAAATTTCTTCACGCCCTCCACGTCCGGAACATCGCATCGAACAGAGTGTCGTTTACGAATGTCATGTCCGCGGCATGAGCCGCAGTCCATCAAGTTCTATCAGCAATTCTGCGCATTCCGGAACATTCCGGGGTTTGACAGAATGTATTCCACATTTGAAATCACTTGGTGTAACTGCGATTGAGTTACTGCCGGTTTTTGATTTTGATGAAAACGAAAGGACATTTCCCGGTGAGGACACGCTAAAGACTTTGGTTAATTATTGGGGTTATTCAACGCTTCAGTTTTTTTCGCCAAAACAAAATTATGCGTCAGATACAGAAAATCCGGTGCGTGAGTTTAAATCTATGGTTGATAAATTCCATGAAGCAGGTTTGGAAATTTGGCTTGATGTGGTTTTTAACCATACTGCGGAATTTGGAACGGATGGTCCTGCGGATCATTTCAAGTCATTGGCTCCGGATCAATGGTATTTGCTGGAAAAAGATGGTTCATTCTCAAATTTTTCCGGTTGCGGAAATACTTTAAACTGCGCCCACCCCACAACCAGACGCATGATTCGTGACTGCCTCATTTACTGGTCACATGAAATGGGAGTGGACGGATTTCGTTTTGACTTGGCAACAATCCTCAATCGTGACGCATCCGGTAAAATATTGGATTTCCCACAGTTGCTTTGGGAATTAAGGCTTGATCCATCTCTTAAAAATATTAAACTGATTTCTGAACCGTGGGATGCTTTCGGTGGTTATGAACTTGGAAAAGCGTCTAGTTTTGCGGATTGGACAGAATGGAACGATAAATACCGTGATTCAGTGCGCAAAGCGTTGTGTGGCGACGAAGATATAATGGAGGCTCTGAAAGAGTCAATTCTTGGAAGTCCAAAAGTTTTTGGCTCAGTAGAATCCGGAAGGAAAGGCAGCCTCAACTTTATCACCTCACACGACGGTATGACGTTGATGGACCTTGTTTCATTCGACGAAAAACACAACGAGGCGAACGGTGAAAAAAATCGTGATGGTCACAACTCGGATTACTCCAGCAACTGCGGAATAGAGGGAGCCACAAATAATCCGGAAATACAAAAACTTCGCTTTCGCAAGTTATACATGTTTCATTGCCTGCTGCAGATGTCGAACGGTATTCCAATGCTGCTCGGCGGTGATGAATTCGGGAGGACACAGGAAGGCAATAACAATGCTTATTGCCACGACTCCAAACTGACCTGGATCGACTGGAATCTAGCTGAAAAAAACTCAGAGCTTTTGGTTTTTACGCAGCGTATGATTGCTTTGCGTAAACAGCACGCGCCGTTTTTATTTTCACAACAAAGCAATTATCAGTGGTTCAACGCTTCCGGAGGCCCGGAAGAGTTTGCACCGTATGTCAGGACATTACATTATGAAGTGACAAATTCAGCATGGCCGGGACAAGTCATGCGTATCTTGATCAATTGTTTTGACCAGCCTGTGGAATTTTTACTGCCAAAAGAAATTGACTGGAAGGTTTTGATTGACACCGACAAGCAGCCGGCTGAATACGTTCCTCCGTATGAAGGAAGTGCGTGGCTGGAAGGATTTACAGTACAAATCTTGAGAGGAACAACCACGAACGTTTGAGCGTTGAAGATTTGCTTCTGCACAGAAAAATTTTTCCAAGGAGATAAAATGTCAAAAACAAAAAAACATACTCCCGCTTTGGGATCAGATTACAGTGCAAAAATGAAAAGCCGTTATGCTGAAAAAGTAAAGACTTCCAGCAAAATATACACAAAAGCAGATCGTCGTGATAATCGTATTGTAGAAAATATGACAGTGGAACCAGAGCAGGAAGCAACAGAAAAGACACTGATTAAAGGCGGATGTTTGTGCGGGGCAGTCAGATTTAAAACAAATGGAACTTTGCGCCCGGTCATCAATTGTCATTGTGGGCAATGCCTTCATACTCATGGACATTATGCGGCCTACACGTCTGTGGACAAAAAGAATTTTCAGCTTGTTAATGATACTGGACTAAAATGGTTTCGTTCCTCAAATGAAGCAAGAAGGGGATTTTGCCAGGAATGTGGAGCGAGTATCTTTTTTGAACGTTTAGGCGGCAGTAATATCAGCATTGCTGCCGGTATGCTGGATCCTTCTAAGGGACTAAAAACAGCAGAGCATATTTTTGTTGCTGACAAACCTGATTATTATGAAATTGAGGATGATTTGCCAAAGCATCCTCAATACTACAAATGAAAACTTGAAGGCAATACGTAAGGGTGGTGGGATTTTCTTCTTTTGGGACTGTCAGATAACAATTATAAAATCAACATACAGTCGCCATAACTAAAAAAGCGGTAATTATCAGCAACCGCTTTCCGGTAGGCAGTTAACAAAAAATCACGTCCGCAAAATGCCGAAACCAAGATCATCAATGTTGATTTAGGCAGGTGAAAATTGGTGAGCAGTCCATCCATCATCCTGAATTTGTAAGGTGCATGAATAAAAATATCTGTCCAACCGGAACTTACTATAAAATTCTGTTTTGTCATGGTTTCCAGAACCCTTACAGATGTAGTGCCGAGGCAAATAATCTGCTTTTGATTTTGCAGGAATTTTTTTAATAAACGCAGAGTTTGAGCAGAAACAGAAAAAAATTCTGCATGCATTTTGTGTTTCCGGATATCTTCCACTTCAATAGAAGAAAATGTACCAAAACCGACATGCAGCGTTACCTCCAATATTTCAATCCCGCGATTCCTGATTTTTGCCAATATTTCTGGAGTAAAGTGTAAACCGGCAGTCGGCGCTGCTATTGCACCGGGCACGGAAGCATAGCAGGTCTGGTAACGCTCACGATCTTTCGTATTCTGTAAATTACTTGCCCTGCGGCGTTTGATGTATGGCGGCAAAGGGGGTAGACCAAACTCTTCCAAGCGTTCTTTTAGATGTTCAGGCTCTTCAAACTCCAATAGCCATTCTCCCTCTTCAAGTCTTTCCTGCGCTACTGCCAAAAGTCGTCCGCCGCAAAATTCAAGGCACTCTCCTGATTTTATTCTCCCGGCCTTGCGGATTATTGTGCTCCACTGTCCCTCTTTTTTTTCTTCAATAAGTAATGCTTCAATTATAGCTCCTGTTTGACGTTTTCCAGGAAGACGGGCAGGCAGTACCTTGGTATTGTTTATGACAAGGCAGGAGGATTCAGGCAACAGAGACACAATTTCGGTAAAGTTGCGGTTCGATATTCGGCCACTTTGACGTTCAAGGAAAAGCAGGCGCGACTGGTCACGCTTCGTGGCAGGCTGTTGCGCAATGAGGGATTGCGGAAGTTCATAATCGTATGAACTTAGCTTCCAGTCGTGAGATTGCATTGTGATTCTGAAGATAAAAAATCAGCTCTGAATTTGCAGGATTTTGATACTTTTTTCCGGTTTACACCTGCTGACGCTACGGCTAATTTGATTTATCCATGCCTCCCATTTTTTTCACCCTTTCATCCGGAGGTATAATCTGTGTTATTTTTGCGCCAAATTTTTCATTTGAAACTACAACTTCACCTTGAGCAATCAAATTCCCATTGACGAACATATCCAGATTTTCTCCAACCAGACGGTGCAATTCCAAAACAGATCCCTGACCCAGAGAAAGAATGTCGTTGATATTCATTTTTGCGCGTCCAACTTCAAAGGTGATGGTTAAGGGTATTTTAAGCAAAAAGTTCAAATCAATACCATCTTCACTATCAGCCGCGGCATCCATGGTAGTAGAGGTGTCGGAGGCGGATTCAAGCATTTCGTCAATGTTTTCGTCACTTGAATCAACAGTTGCGGTGACTAAAGAACTTAGGTCACCACTACTGCCAAAATCTGCCGGCGGTGATTTCTGATCCTCCATCTCATTCATCAACGAATCCAAATCGTCTTCAGGATTGGCGGCATTTTCGCTTTCAGTAGTTTCTGCTTCTCTGCTTTCCGGAACTTCTTGAACTTCTTCGTCTGCCATTTTTTACTCCATTACAAAAAATTATTGGACGGAATTGTAGATTCCAGCTCCCAGCATTTGCGTAATTTCCGCACTTCAAGTTCATCACATCCGGAAGGACTTTCAAAACCTTTCAACTTAAAAGTAAAAGGCAGTTCATCCGGAATGTTATTTTGTGGGTTAATCGAACTTTCAGATTTGCGGAACATGGCAATGCAGCGGAATTTTTCTTCGGATATTTTTTCTAAATTTTGAATTTGGAACTGACAAGGCCAGTTCCGCATACTGCAATAATGCTGCACATTAGCTTCCGCGACTTGCTCCAATTCTGACAAAAATACGGTTCCCCGGTAAGCAGGGCCGTAAACCAGACCTTCTTTTCGACTCGCTAAAAAATTCGGAATCTCATCCGGAGTAAGGCGGCCATAGGCCAGTCCAGTTGGAAAATCCAGCATCGTTGGTGCAAAACGATGTCCTCCAAGGTGACTGCTTTCCCATACTTCAATGGAAGTTTTTTGCTTCAAAACATGATATCGCATTTTATCAGCAAGTTCCTGTCCAAACTTGGCACAGCATTTATCATGCCTCCCATGGGTACAAATCAAAATCTGATCCTGTTCAATTTCTGCCGCAGAAAATGAAGTAGTATCACCGTACCGAAAATGCGACTCCAGAACAGCGGGAATGTCTTCAGGCAATACTTTTGAATAACAGAGTTTTTCAGGATAAATGAAAATATCTACCTTGTCATGGTTCAGTCCGGAATGACTTACCAGGCGGATACTGATTTTTCCGTTAACTTTACTCTGTTCTTTCATCCATTTTTTCAGACCCTGCGGAAATCCGCCTTTGGCCTCAAGAGCCTCGTATTGCCAATATTTTTTCGGCCAGCTGATAAAAACGAAATGCCTGGCAAATGGAGCAGTTCCCGCTAATGGTTCTCCGGATTGTCTGGTCAAAATGCTGCAGTAATTTGAATTTGACATTTTTCAGCTATTTTTGCAATTGGTGTGCAGACAGAATTTCAAATTGATACAACAGTATTAAAGGGTTTATAACAGGCAACTTTATGATCAAACGACAACGAATTTTTCTCATTACCCGCCTTGGAATCCATGTTAATATTTTGCAGTGAAGGAGCAATGTTTCTGCATTTATCCTCAACAAGCGGACAGCGTAAGGCGTAGGTGCAGCCTATTTCTCTCTTAATTTCAAGATTGGAATTGAGCATGTTTTGCATCGACAATGTTTTGCGTTTCTTTTTCTTCCTGTTTGGATCAGGACGAGGAACCGATTCCAGCAAAGCGCGGGTGTATGGATGCTGAGCATGATCAAACAGTACTTGTGTCGGACCTGTTTCCACAATTCTACCGGCATACATCACGGCAACTTTTGTGGTCATGTGACGAACAATGCTGAGGTCATGACTGATAAACAGATAGGCCATTCCATACCGATCACGTAAGTCCATCATTAAATTTAGCACCTGAGCCTGTACTGAAACATCCAGTGCAGAAACCGGTTCATCCGCTACAATCAACGCCGGACGAGTAATTAAGGAACGGGCGATCGCAATACGTTGTCTTTGACCTCCAGAAAATTCATGTGGAAATTTAGCGGCGTCATTTGGTGACAGTCCCACATTTTCCAGAGCGTCCGCAACTTGTTCCTGCCGTCGACTCGGTGTCAGTTTTCCCAGCAGTTGTAACGGCTCAGAGACGATTTGTCCTACCGATTGTCGTGGATCAAGTGAACCGTATGGATCTTGGAAAATCATTTGAAAACCGCTCCGTGCACGTCGCAATTCCTCAGCTTTTAGTAAGTGCAGAATCTGTCCCTGAAAACAAACTTCTCCGGATTGTGGAGTTTCAAGCGCCATTACTGTGCGGGCCAACGTTGATTTTCCGCATCCGGATTCTCCCACAATTCCAAAACTTTCTCCGGAATTTACTGTCAAGCTCACACCATCCAGCGCACGGAATCTATTGGCAGAAGTGAACAGCTGTTTGCGAGGCAGAATGTATTCCCGCACCACATTCCGAATTTGGAGAAATGAATCTGCCGTTTTTTCTTGCTTCATTGGTTTTGCTCAAAAGGAAAAAAACAGGCGGCGGAATGTCCCAGTGTGAGCCTGATTTCATCCGGAAACTCTGAAGAACATTTTGCTTGAGCGCGAGAGCATCGACCATAAAAGGCACAACCTTTGGAAAGTTCCCAAAATTCCGGTACACGTCCCGGAATTGTTGATAACCTGTTTTTGGGAGAAAATTCGGACTGAAGACCCTGTACTGCTTCTGGATTTTCGGAGTCAGGTATTGAGGCAAAAAGACCTCTTGTGTAGGGATGTGCCAAGTTTTCAAATACTTTGTTTGTTGGACCTCTCTCAACAATGCGTCCAGCATACATGACCAGCATCAGATCTGTATTCTCCGCGACCACACCCAAATCATGCGTGATCAGGATCAGAGCCATGTTTTCCTCCTCAACCAACTCTGAAATTAAAGCCAGAATTTGCTCCTGAATCGTGACGTCCAGGGCAGTTGTCGGTTCGTCTGCAATGATCAATTCCGGCTTGCAGACCATAGCAATCGCAATCACAACCCTCTGTCTTTGCCCTCCGGAAAGCTGATGTGGATAGAGTGAACGTGAAAAATTTTGACTTGGCAAACCCACACGGTCCAGGACCTTTGAAGCTTGTTTCTGGGCTTGATGACGGGACAAATTTTTGTGGAGTCTCAAACTTTCCGCCACCTGGAATCCAATCGGCAGGACAGGATTGAGCGCGGTCATTGGTTCCTGAAAAACCATTCCGATTCTGTTTCCCCGGATTTTACATAATTCTTTTTCCGGCAAACTAAGCAGATCTCCTCCGAACTGAATTTCTCCGGAAGCGATCATATTATCCGGCAACAATCCCATTATGGAAAAAGCCATCATTGATTTACCGCAGCCGGACTCTCCGACGACACCAAGGCTCTTGCCGGGTTCAAGTCCAAAACTGAGGTTGTCCAAAATATTAATGGAACCGGAAGGTTGCTCAGTGTGAACAGTTAAGTTTTTAACAGATAACAAATTCAAAGCGTCGCAGTTCGAAGAAAGTTGAGTTAAAAGCTGTTAAGATTTTCAGAAAATTTTAAACTGGATTAAACAAAAAGATGCGGTTGAATTTTTTCGAAAGATGGTAAGCTTTATGGAAATCATGCCTAATCAGTGCAGTTATTACATTCAGGATTTTATCATTTTATGTTTTCTGCTGTAAAATGTAAATAAAAATGGAACTGGTCAAGGAAACTATTAAATAGAAAATACTCAAAATAAAGCTTCAACAATGACTGCCACTAAAGAAAGTGCAAAGGGAACAGTTGTTGTTGAGGGCCATAGTTTTCCAAGTATTGAAGCTGACTCCAACGCAAACGGATAGTCTCATGAACAGTTAAAAAAACACATCCCAAATCCCGTAGAGACTGATATCCCCTACACATCAAAACGCAAAAAAGCTGTTTAATTGCTGAATTGGTTATCAACTGCAACCATTTTGGGTTGACAATCTCAACAATGAGTTTACACTACCCCTTTAGTTCTGTATTTCCAGGAGTGTAGAAACAGTTCCGAACATATATTTAGATTACTGTTTGGGTCTCAACGAGTCGTAACTCCATCAATTGTTAAACTTGCATTGCAATTATGTTAATACGACAATACTGTTTTTTCATTTCCTCCCGCAGGGAGGTTTTTATATTAAACATCTAAGGAGAATCGAATGAGGTCTATCGTTAAAAGGTATGCAAAATTATTACTGATCAGTGGAACTGCACTGATATTTTACGGATCCGCTTTCGCCGGAAAAACACATTTAACAATGGGGATGGTTTTGGAGCCGCCGCATCTAGATCCCACTGCAGGTGCTGCAGCTGCAATTGACGAAGTGGTTTATGCCAACGTTTTTGAGGGTCTGACCC
>DTUH01000207.1:7671-9258 GCA_012964265.1 Candidatus Lambdaproteobacteria bacterium | reverse complement strand
TCACAGGGCGATCAGGAGATGGAATCGAAAATTCGTTCCATTATCCGCTGGAATGCGGCAATTATGGTCATGCGCGCTAACCGTGATTCAGCTGATCTAGGTGGACACATCGCGAGTTTTGCTTCTTCTGCCACACTCTACGATATTGGTTTTAATCACTTTTGGCGCGCACCCGGAAAAGATCACGGTGGTGATTTAATTTTTTTCCAGGGGCATTCTGCACCGGGCATTTATGCCCGCGCCTTTTTAGAGGGCCGGTTGACGGAAAAGCAAATGGATAACTTTCGTCGTGAATCAGAAGGGGAGGGTGTTCCATCCTATCCGCATCCCTGGCTGATGAATGAGTTTTGGCAGTTTCCAACTGTTTCAATGGGATTGGGTCCTATCATGGCAATTTATCAGGCGCGATTCTTAAAGTACATCCACAACCGCGGTATAGCAGATACTTCCGAACGTAAAGTTTGGATGTTTTTGGGTGACGGTGAGACAGATGAACCACAATCTCTGGGAGCGATCGGATTGGCGGCACGAGAAAAATTGGACAATCTTATTTTTGTAATTAACTGTAATTTACAAAGACTCGATGGTCCGGTGCGTGGGAACGGAAAAATAATTCAGGAACTTGAAGGTGAGTTTCGTGGCGCTGGTTGGAATGTGATAAAAGTTATCTGGGGTTCATATTGGGATCCTTTGCTCGCGAGAGATACTGAAGGTTTGTTGCGGAAACGCATGGATGATGCTATTGACGGTGAATATCAGGCTTTCAAGGCAAAAGGAGGGGCTTATACACGGGCTCACTTTTTTGGCAAATATCCTGAATTACTGGAAATGGTTTCCAATATGTCGGATGAGGATATTTGGAGACTGAACCGCGGTGGCCATGACCCTCACAAAATTTACGCTGCATACCATTCTGCGGTAAATCATTCGGATCAGCCAACGGTGATTCTTGCGAAAACAGTTAAAGGCTACGGCATGGGAGGTTCAGGTGAGGCGATAAATATTACTCACTCCCAAAAGAAAATGAAAATGGAAGACCTGAGAAGTTTCAGGGACCGTTTCCGGGTGCCGATTTCTGACGATGAAGTGGAACAAATGACATTTTACAGACCTCCGGATGATGCTCCCGAGGTTGCCTATCTTAAAAAATGCCGTAAGGCTCTTGGAGGAAATCTTCCGGTTAGAAGATTAAAAGGCGACTCCCTGACCATTCCACCCTTGAGTGTCTTTGAGCGCTTGTTGCAAGATACCGGAGATAGGGAAATATCCACAACACAGGCACTCGTGCAGGCAATGACCTTGTTGTGCAGAGACAAGAATATTGGCCAGCGTTTGGTGCCGATTGTTCCTGACGAAGCAAGAACATTTGGTATGGAAGGGATGTTTCGCCAAATCGGCATTTATGCGCATGAGGGTCAAAAATATGAACCGGTCGATCGTGATCAACTCATGTATTACAAGGAGAATCAAAGCGGTCAATTATTGGAAGAAGGCATCACCGAAGATGGCGCCATGTCCTCATGGATTGCCTCCGCAACGTCTTACACCAATTCCGGATTGCAAATGATTCCGTTTTACATTTTCTAC
>DTUH01000207.1:0-7661 GCA_012964265.1 Candidatus Lambdaproteobacteria bacterium | reverse complement strand
AAGTTAAGCCAGCTTCGATGCAGATTTCAGCGTGTTGGTGATCTGATTTGGGCTGCTGGAGATATGCAGGCGCGTGGATTTTTGATCGGTGCAACTTCCGGGCGCACCACGCTTAACGGTGAGGGTTTGCAGCATGAAGACGGTCACAGCCAAATAATGGCTGGAAATTTGCCAAACTGTGTTTCTTATGATCCTACTTTTTCTTACGAATTGATGGTGATTATGCAAGACGGTATGCAGCGCATGTTTAAGAAACAGGAAAATGTGTTTTATTACATCACGACGATGAATGAAAATTACTCGCACCCCGGTTTAAGCAAAGGGCAGGAAAAAGACATTATTAAAGGAATGTACTTGTTTCAAAAAGCTAAAAAAGGAAAAACAAAAGTGCAGTTATTGGGTTCAGGATCAATTTTACGTGAAGTCATTGCGGCGGCGGATTTACTGGAAAAAGAATTTAAGGTACAGGCGGATATTTGGAGTTGCCCCAGTTTTAACGAATTGAAGCGTGACGGTGACGAAGTTTCACGTTGGAACTTGCTGCATCCGGATAAAAAGCCTCGTAAATGTCATGTCACACAATGTCTCGAAAATACAGAAGGACCTGTGGTGGCGGCAACCGATTATGTGAAACTATTTGCTGATCAAATTCGTGCGTATGTGCCTAAATCTTATACTGTACTTGGAACAGATGGATTTGGACGCAGCGATTCTCGTGAAGCCCTGCGCAAACACTTTGAGGTGGACCGCTATTTCATTACAGTAGCGGTATTAAACGCGCTTGTGGGAGAAGACATTATTTCAGTCAAAACCGTAAAAGCGGCCATAAAAAAATACGGAATTGACACTGAAAAAAATAATCCATTGATGTCCTGAGGAGAAACCGCATGAGCAGAATCAAAGACGTACTTGTTCCAGACATAGGTGATTTTGACGCAGTCGAAGTTATTGAAGTCCTCGTCAAATCGGGAGACACTATTTCAATGGAAGATCCGTTGCTCACAATGGAAAGTGATAAAGCGTCGATGGATGTGCCATCACCATTTGCAGGTACTGTCAAGGCAGTGAAAATAAAAGCTGGAGACAAAGTATCACAGAATGACCTTATTCTTACCTTAGCAGTTTCAGAATCCGAAATATCCTCTCAGGCAACGACTGCGGTTTCAACTGCTCCAATTGCCACAACCTCTCCGGAGCAAGCAACTTCTCCGGAAAATACTGATTCTGCAACCACAGAACAGGTACGACGTCCGCCGCCTGTGGTGATGCCGGTTGATCAGAAAGAGTTTTTAAGGGCACACGCCAGTCCTTCAATCCGAAAATTTGCCCGCGAACTGGGCGTTGATTTGAGTCGACTGCATGGTTCCGGACGCAAGCAGCGCATAACCAAAGAAGACGTACAGGAATTTGTAAAACAGGCTTTGGGAGGAA
Source organism: Candidatus Lambdaproteobacteria bacterium (assembly GCA_012964265.1). Classification (GTDB taxonomy): domain Bacteria; phylum SAR324; class SAR324; order SAR324; family NAC60-12; genus Arctic96AD-7. The sequence goes on along the minus strand of DTUH01000207.1, from coordinate 6,230 downwards.
TTGCATCCGTAAAAACTCCTGCTAAAACCGGAGCAGGAATTCCGGAAATGCCTGAGATTGATTTCAGCAAATTTGGTCCAGTTGAAGTTCAGCCGCTTTCACGGATCAAAAAGAAGACAGGCTTAAATCTGCATCGAAGCTGGCTTAACTTACCAATTGTGACCCATCACGATGAGGCTGATATTACGGAGCTGGAATATTTTCGAAAATCACTAAAAGACGAAGCCGCAAAGCAGGATGTTAAAGTTACTCCACTCGCGTTTTTGCTGAAAGCATGTTCTACGGCAATCCGGAAACATCCCAATTTCAATTCATCACTAACTGCAGACCGGGAGAATCTGGTTTTGAAAAAATATCTGCACATTGGGGTGGCAGTCGATACTCCGGATGGCCTGGTTGTTCCGGTAATCCGGGACGTGGAGCAAAAAGGCTTGCTTGAACTGGCAAAAGAGTTGGGTGAAGTTGGTGAACGTGCGCGCACAAAAAAATTGAAAAGCAGCGATTTACAGGGAGGCTGTTTCAGTATTTCCAGTTTAGGCGGAATTGGCGGTACTGCTTTTACGCCTTTGGTGAATGCGCCAGAAGTAGCAATTCTCGGAGTCACTCGTTCTCGGATGACACCGGTTTGGAACGGTAAAGAATTTTTGCCGCGATTGATGCTGCCTTTGGATTTGACTTATGATCACCGCGTGATTGATGGTGCGCAGGCGGCTCGTTTTATGGTGGATTTGTGCAAAATTTTGGGTGATGTGCGGAGGATGTCATTATGAACCTCACTGAAATTAAAGTCCCGGATATTGGTGATTTTGAGGATGTAGAAATTATCGAGGTAATTTGCAAAAAAGGCGATACGGTAGCGGTTGAAGCCCCACTGATTTCGGTGGAAAGTGACAAGGCCACGATGGAAGTCCCTTCACCGTCTGCTGGAGTTATACGCGAAATAAAAGTTAAGGTTGGAGATAAAGTTTCTGCCGGAAGCCTGATTTTAAAAATGGAAGAGGCTGAAGTCTCAAATGAAAAGGAAGAAAAGCTGGAAATTGAAAAAGTTGAGTCTGAAGTAAAACATGTAGAAACTGTACCTGCGCCTGCTCCAATTAAATCCTATTCCGGAAAAGCGGACATGAGCTGTGAAGTGTTAGTTTTGGGTTCCGGTCCGGGAGGTTACACGGCGGCATTTCGCGCAGCTGATTTGGGACTGAATGTGGTTTTGGTGGAACGCTACAATCGTATCGGCGGTGTCTGTTTGAATGTGGGTTGTATTCCGTCCAAGGCCTTGCTCCATGCAGCAAAGGTCATTGACGAAGCAGAATCGATGAGTGAGCATGGAATATCTTTTGGGAAACCGAAAATTAATTTAGATAAGCTCCTTTCCTGGAAAGAGGGAATTGTGAGTCAGTTAACAGGTGGGTTAAAAAGCCTTGCAAAACAGCGCAAGGTGCAAATCATTACCGGTGTGGGTGAATTCGTTGATCAGCATCATCTTTGCGTCACTGACTCTGAAGACAAAAAAATCACAATACATTTTGATAATGTGATTATCGCTGCAGGTTCACAACCCGTAAAGCTGCCATTTCTTCCGGAAGATTCACGCATCATGGATTCAACCGGTTCCTTGGAACTTACCGAAGTTCCAGAACAATTGCTGGTGATTGGCGGAGGCATCATTGGTCTGGAAATGGCGACGGTTTATCACGCACTGGGTTCTAAAATTACCATTGTTGAAATGCTTGATGTTTTGATGGCAGGCGCAGACCAGGACATTGTTCGTCCTTTTAAAAAGCGAATTTCGAAACAGTATGAAAATATCTGGCTGGAAACGCGGGTGACAAAAGTTGAAGCTGTTAAAAAAGGATTGAAAGTACATTTTGAAGGTAAAAACGCGCCTGAAAAACCGCAGATGTTTGATGGTATTCTAAGTTCGGTGGGACGCTCACCAAATGGTTTCCGGATTGCTGCGGAAAAAGCCGGAGTAATTGTGGGTGAAGGAGGCTTCATTGCAGCGGATTCTCAAATGCGCACAAACGTTTCTCATATTTTCGCGATTGGAGACATCGTAGGACAACCGATGCTGGCACATAAAGCGACTCACGAAGCAAAAGTTGCCGCTGAAGTGATTTACGGAATGAAGAGTTATTTTGATGCGCGTACCATACCGTCTGTGGCCTACACCGATCCGGAAGTAGCCTGGGCAGGTATTACAGAAGAAGAGGCAAAAAAACAGGGAATTGCTTATGGAAAAGGTAATTTCCCCTGGGCCGCAAGTGGACGTAGTTTATCTTTGGGCCGAAGTGAGGGTATGACCAAAGTTCTTTTTGAGGAAGACACAAACCGTGTAATTGGAGTCGGTATAGTCGGCCCCAATGCCGGTGATTTGATTGCAGAAGGGGTGTTGGCGATTGAGATGGGATGCGATGCAGATGATTTGGCTTCGACCATTCATCCGCATCCTACACTTTCTGAAACGGTGGCCTTTGCAGCAGAAGCATTTGAGGGTACAATCACGGATTTGTATCTGCCAAAAAAGAAAAAAACCGGTTCATAAACTCCTAAATTCAGGACTTTTATCCCGGTTTAATAAAAGGTCTGGTTTAAAGAAAATACATTTTTTCAAAAAAACACTTGACAAATATCCAAATATTGGCGAACTTGTAGATACCTACTTTTCAAATTTCAATTCTTTTTCAAGTATTTCCACACAAGACAGAATCTTACCTGCGCTGTTTTTAGAAGTCATTTAATCCGCTTATTGTAACTGGAAGTTGCTGCGAATAAATTAATAACTATCATCCTCCTTAAATAAACACACCAGAAAAATGGTATCTCCACTTTCGGGATTCCATCTTTGATTAACCTCCTGCGAAACCTCACATGTCAAAAAATCGGCCAGATAACGGCAACGGCAATAATTCAAAAAGAAACTCAGATTTTGATTCTAAACCGGAAACACTCAATTTAATTGAGTTGAAGAAAAAAGATATCAATTCGCTAATTCAGATTGCACGCGGATACGATATTGAAAACGCGAACAGCATGCGTGGTCAGGAATTGCTCTTTGCGTTACTGCAGGCACAGACGAAACGCAAAGGAATCATATACGGAGCAGGAGTTTTAGAAGCGCTTCCGGATGGTTTCGGGTTCCTTCGGGCACCGGATTACAACTACCTTCCCGGACCGGACGATATTTATGTTTCGCCTTCCCAGATCCGGCGTTTTAATTTGCGTACCGGTGATACAGTTGCAGGTCAAATCAGACCACCCAAAGAGAGCGAGCGCTATTACGCATTACTTAAAGTTGAAGAAATAAACTTCCGTGATCCGAACAAGGCTTTTGAAAAAATTCTCTTCGACAACCTTACCCCTCTCCATCCGAACGAACACCTGCATCTTGAACGAAAAGACCATGATTTGACCACAAGGGTTATTGACCTGGTTTCTCCGATTGGAAAGGGGCAACGCGGAGTGATTGTTGCTCCACCAAGAACCGGTAAAACGATGATTTTGCAGTCGATTGCAAACAGTATTACCGAAAATCATCCTGAGGTGGATTTGATTGTTTTATTGATTGATGAACGACCGGAGGAAGTGACTGATATGCGGCGCTCAGTCAATGGAGAAGTTGTTGCTTCTACTTTTGATGAACCTGCAACACGTCACGTTCAAGTTTCTGAAATGGTACTGGAAAAAGCCAAACGTCTTGTTGAGCATCAACGTGATGTGGTAATTCTGCTGGACTCAATCACCAGACTTGCACGTGCCTATAACACTGTAATTCCTCCCAGCGGAAAAATTCTTTCCGGAGGAGTGGACTCCAACGCGCTTTTCAAACCAAAAAGATTTTTTGGTGCTGCCAGAAACATTGAGGAAGGCGGTTCACTGACTATTATCGCAACGGCGCTGATTGATACCGGAAGCAGGATGGACGAAGTGATTTTTGAAGAATTCAAGGGAACCGGAAATATGGAACTGGTACTTGATCGAAAACCCGTTGAAAAACGAATATTCCCGGCCATTGATCTTAGTAAGTCTGGTACACGTAAAGAGGAACTGCTCGTTGAAAAAGCTGACCTTGACCGGATTTGGGTTCTACGCAAAGTCCTTTCCCAACTGAATGTAGTTGAAGCATTGGAATTTCTCATTGATAAAATGGAAAAATTCAAAGAAAACGCGAATTTCCTCAATATGATGGATAAATAGCGTAAACTGAAATAAATCTAAAACATTATACAAGAAACATAAAAATGAAAGCAGATATTCACCCTACTTTTCAAACAACCTCATTCCGTTGTGCCTGCGGTACGACTTGGGAAGCGCAGTCAACAAAAGGCGGTGAAACAACCGTAGAAATTTGCTCAAACTGCCATCCATTCTTTACAGGTGCAGGACAAAATTTAGTTGATACTGCTGGACGGATTGAAAAATTTAATCGCCGTTACAACCGGGCTTGACCGGAAATGCTGGATAAACTTGCGGAAATTAACAACCATTTTGAAAAACTGACACACGAACTTGGACAACCCGACGTGGTTCAGGATCAGGAACGTTTCCGGAAGTTGAGTCAGGAACACTCAGGACTACAGGAAATTGTTGAGTGTTATCGAAGTTATCTTGAAATTCAGCAGGAAATGCATGACAACCAAGAGTTAGCATACGCAAAAGATGAAGATCCTGAAATCCGCGAAATGGCAGAACAGGAAATTCCCCAACTCAGTCAGCAGTTGGAAGAGTTGGAAAAACAAATCCAACTGTTACTCCTTCCCAAAGATCCGGATGATTCCCGCAACATCATAATTGAAATTCGCGCAGGCACAGGTGGAGACGAAGCGGCACTGTTTGCCCGCGATCTTTTTCAAATGTATGCACATTATGCGGAAGGCCGTAAATGGCGTTTGCAACTTCTCAACGAAAGCAAGAATGATCTTGGCGGTTTTAAGGAAATCACCTTTTCAATTGAAGGTAAAGATGTTTTCAGCTGCTTGAAATTCGAAGGCGGTGTACATCGTGTACAGCGGGTCCCCAAAACTGAAACTCAGGGACGTATTCACACTTCTGCGGCAACAGTAGCAGTTTTACCGGAGGTTGAAGATGTTGAAGTGGAAATCAATCCAGGAGACTTGCGGATTGACGTTTATCGATCATCCGGTCCGGGCGGTCAGAGCGTGAACACCACTGATTCTGCAGTTCGGATTACCCATATTCCTACCGGACTGGTTGTCATTTGTCAAAATGAAAAATCCCAGTTAAAAAATAAAGCACAAGCCTTAAAGGTCCTCAGGGCGAGGCTTTATGAAAAAGAGCTCGAAGCCCAACAATCTGCAACTGCAGAGCAGCGCCGCGGGATGGTTGGTTCCGGAGACAGGAGCGAACGCATCCGAACTTATAATTTTCCCCAGGGTCGTCTCACCGATCACCGCATCAATTTGACTCTTTACAAACTTGAAGAAATTTTGCTTGGCAAACTTGAACAGGTGATTGATCCGTTGTTGTCTCACCATCAGGCAGAGTTGCTCAAAGCATCTTGAATCTCAAAGCACACTGTTATGATGAAACCATCCGAACGGTATTCTTGATCTTCCTTAAACATCTTATAATCATCCAGTCATAACATCGGAAATGGCTTTTGAAACCTTGCTCAGTCCACTAAAAATCGGAAACATTACTCTGAAAAACAGGGTCATGATGGGTTCCATGCATACCGGACTCGAAGAACATCCGGACGGCTCATCACGACTAGCTGCTTTTTATGCAGAACGTGCAAGAGGAGGAGTCGGTCTCATCATAACAGGCGGATTCGCGCCAAATGCTGCAGGGCGCGTTTTTGAAGAAGGTGCGGAATTGGTTTCGGAAGATCAACTTGATTTTCATCGTCATTTCGTAAAAGCAGTTCATGAAAACGGTGGAAAAATAGCACTGCAGATTTTGCATACGGGGCGTTATGGGCTTCTGGAAAACTGCGTTGCTCCATCGCCGATTACTGCGCCGATCAATTTTTACCGTCCTAAAGAATTGACGAATGAGGAAATTGTTAAAACTATAGAAGATTTCGTGCGTTGTGCAAAACTGGCAAAAATAGCTGGTTATGATGGTGTAGAAATAATGGGATCGGAAGGTTATCTTATCAATCAGTTTATTGCCAAATGTACGAATGTACGCACTGATGAGTGGGGAGGTTCTTATGAAAATCGAATCCGGTTTGCTCTCAGAATTGTAGAGGGCGTCAAGGAAGAATCCGG
>DTUH01000206.1 GCA_012964265.1 Candidatus Lambdaproteobacteria bacterium | reverse complement strand
TGGAATGGGATTGTTGTCCGGAAACACATGAAATCATTCCTGCCTGAAATTACCCTTAATTAAAATCACCGAATTGCGCCGCAAATTTTTCTGCGAAATATACGAAAATTAAAGTTGATCCCTTCGTAAAAAGTCCAAAATCGTGTCATTTCGAGCAAAGCAAGAAATCTTTAATTTGCAACACCTAAAAAGTTCGAAACCGTGTCATTTCGAGCAAAGCAAGAAATCATGTATAGGCGACCACACCACTATCATTCAGATTTTTTTCTGGACTATCTGTGCTATATAAAAAAGTTTTATAATTGCTGTTTTTTTACTTGACATAGTTTTTACAAGGTCTAAAATGCACATCATTTTGGTATGTATGGAAACTGCGGGAGGTGGATAAAAACCGGCTGGTTCTGTGTATATTTTTAACTGTTGTCATATTAATCAAAGAGGTTCTAATGAAAAATTCCACAAAGTTACTCATCTTATTGGGAGTTATCAGTTTTATTTTCCTCGGTTGCGCCAAGAAGGACCGTGATGAATCATCAACAAGTTCTACAACCACCACCTCAACTTCAACCTCAACCTACACACGGAGCAATACACCTGCCAAATCAACTGTCCCTATTCCGGCTTCACTGAGCGGTACCGGCGGTGCAAGCAGCCGAACGGCTAATGCTGAGGATTACAGCTCTTCTGCCATATTCTACACAATGATTAAGTCACTTGTTAGTATGATGAAAGGCATCGTCAGCGGCCAAGATTTGAATCTGATGCTGGCAGATGTCCGCATTTCTGATGGTTACAAAGCAGACAGCAGCACCTGTTATGAAAACCAGTCTTACAGCATCACATTCACTCAGGGGATGTACAATGCTTTAGTGGCCATGGAAAAAGAATTTGGTGGAACAGAGGGTGAAAGCGGTTCGATGTCTGCCTCCTTTAAACAATCTATAGGAACAACAATTAAGCCCCCTGTTGCTTATAAATTTGAAGACATCAGTGCAGGAGGGTACAACCATCAAATCAGTACAGGAGACAGTTGCTCAAGCTTGACCGAATCGTACCGCTGGAACACCGCCAAGACAAAACTCGCCTCACAGTTCAAGGATACTAACGGTACTGATACGTTCAAAGGAACTATCACCTATGATAACACTACTAAAATGTCTACCTTCCAGATGGATATGACTGGTTCGGTCGCAATGAAAATGTACTTCAGTTACAAAACCTGCACTGGAATGACAGGAGACTGCGTGATTTATGAATTCAAAGAATCATACTCTGATCCGACATATGGAACCACGCTGATGTCTGCCGTTGGCAAGGCAGACGATGCCGGAGGCTATGCCAAGGCTACAATGTCTATGACTTATAATGGCACAAATATGGAGTTACAGTATAAGGAATTCTGGCAAGGAAATGGTACAGTCACTGCAATCTCAACCTGCTTGGCCAGTTATGGTGGTAGCACCACTGATTGTACCGTCAGCTCAAACTGGACAACTCAGGGAACCGAAAACTCAACCTACGATGAAAGCGGTGGCTATGATTCCGGAACCACCACAGTCGCGGTCAGCGGTGTTACCGCAGACGGAAGCTATCTGCTGATTGAAACCGGCAAAACTCCTTCCAGCAACCCTGAAGCCGTTCTGGGCTTCGGAGAAATACGTTCCGGAAAAACAGAATGGGAATTCTGGGGGCCGGATACAAGCATTACTATGGACGTATATTTAATCAACAATGATGGAACCTACACTATCCAATCCGGCGCATCGGTAACACTAACATAAACTGGATCAGCTTTTCATTGCACTTTCTATAGAGGGAAGGTAGGCTTGTAGAGAAAAGCTTACCTTCCCTTTTTTGTTTTATTACCTAAAATGCCTCTCAGATTGAATCATAAATTTTTCAAATTTATCCGATTCTTGGCTCTGATTTTGTTGTGGCTCGCATTCTCTGCAGATTTATTTGCCCTGCCAATCA
>DTUH01000205.1 GCA_012964265.1 Candidatus Lambdaproteobacteria bacterium | reverse complement strand
CTCCCTCGCCGTAGAGGTTGTCGCCCTCGATAACCACGTCCCCCATGTTGATGCCGAGCCTGAACTGCATCTGTTCCTCTGCACTGACGGAATTGTTACGCTCCTTGATTGTGTTTTGAAACTCTGAGGCACAGATAACTGCTTCTACAGCACTTTGGAACTCGGCAAGAATGGAGTCTCCGGCGGTGTTGAAGATACGTCCGTGATGTTCCTTGATCAGTCCGTCGATGATACTGCGGCAGGCTTTGAGGTTGGCGAGTGTCTGTTCTTCGTTTTCTTCCATCATGGTGCTGTAACCCACAACATCTGTCGCCAGGATTACCGTGACTTTACGTTCTGTTTTTTTATCTGCCATGGCGAGTTCTCAAATATAGTTAATAATAGATTAGGAACATCAGCCTCATCTTTTGTCGTTCAATTAGACTGAGAGTTGAAAACAGTAGTCAGGAAGTTATAAGCAAATCATAAAGGCGTTCAAATTCCTCCAAAGAAAAATAATCAATTTTGATCTGTCCTTTTCCTTGATGGAATTTAATCTTCACACGGGTTCTCAGTCGGCGCTGAAGTTCTTCTTCCAGATTTTGTAGCTGCATATCCGTTTCCGCTTTGGAAACCTGAGTTTCTGAACCTCCGCCCTTTGCATTGTTCTCACCCTGTTTTTCCGGATTGATTGCAAGCACATCCAGTTTCAAACGGACTTGTCGCTCTGTTTCACGTACCGACCAGGAATTCAGTAAAAGGCGTTCCCGCATTCCCAGTTGAAATGCAGTTCCGGGAAGTGACAAAATTGAGCGAGCATGTCCTACACTAATGCGACCGGTTTCAAGGTCATTTTTCAGTGCTGACGGGAGTTGCAGTAAGCGCATCTGATTTGCAATTGTAGAGCGATCTTTACCGATTCTCTGGGCCAGTTCTTCCTGGGTGTAGCCGTGCCTTTGCAGCAGGTCCTGATAAGACTGAGCTTCTTCAATAACACTAAGATTTTCGCGCTGAATATTTTCCAGAAGTGCCACTTCCAGCATCTCGTCATCACCAACCTGCCGCAAGACTACTGGAACTTGAGACACTTCAAGCTGTTTTAAGGCCCGCCAGCGTCGTTCTCCGGCAACCAATTCATAGTGATTATCTAAACTTGGATGCTTGCGGACAACTAAAGGCTGCAGAACCCCCTGAGCCTGAATTGACTGGGCCAGTTCCTGCAATGATTTTTGTGGAAAATGTTTACGGGGTTGTTGAGGATTCGGAACAATTTGTTCCACAGAAACACGAAGCAAAGTTTGGTCCGGAAGATCAAGTGGAGAGTGATCGTTATTCATGAGTCATTTGGATCTGATTTTTGAGGTTTTTGCAGCCACAGAAAAAATTCTTCGTTACCGCTTTTTTTGCCGACAATTGCGGATTTTGTCTGACCTGAAACAATAAAGCCAATTGCTTGAGCTTCAGCTTTCAGGTCTTCCAGAACTCTTTCCTGCACCGCCGTATCACTCACTTTACCGCGTTTGCCTACTTCATCTGCTCCGGCTTCAAACTGGGGTTTGACCAGTGCCACTAGAGATCCTGCCGGTTTGAGAAACTCCAGAGCTTTTGGGAAAATCAAACGCAGAGAAATGAAAGAAACGTCAATGACCACCAAGTCTACGTATTCGCCCAGGCGCTCAAATTTAAGGTGCCGAATATTTGTACGCTCCATCAAAACCACGCGTGGTTCCTGCCTCAATTCCCACGCAAGTTGACCGTAGCCCACATCGACAGCAAACACTTTTTCCGCACCACCAAGCAGTAAACAGTGAGTAAATCCGCCTGTCGAAGAGCCAATGTCCAGAGCGACTAGACCTTTAGGATTAATACCAAAATTGCCCAGAGCAGCTTGAAGTTTCACACCCCCACGGCTTACATAAGGCTGGTCCGGCCCCAGAACTTCCAATTGCGAGTCCGAACTAATCATACGTCCGGATTTCCCCGCCGGCTGGCCGTCAACCCTTACTTTACCCGCCATGATAAACGCCTGTGCTTTTTCGCGGGAAGGAGCGAGTTTTTGTTCTACAAGCAGCCGATCAAGACGTTGTTTCATTTGAGTTCAGACTCAACCTTTTTCCGTAAATGTAAACACACCGTCCCAGTCTTTTTCAGGTGGTGTCTCGATGAACATCGCGCAACGTTTGACATAAGTCTGTGACGGACCATCATCCGGATCGATAGTTAACACTTTTTCAAATTCCTTAACCGCATCAGCAAAATTTCTGTCCTGATATAACTTCAGTCCTTTCAGGTATTGTTCCACCACACCGCTCATTTCGCTGCTTGTTTCGTTTTTGCGGGCCAGCAATTCGTGGACTGGAACCGGCTCATTTTTGCCGACCACCCGGATAATATCTAACTGACGACTATCCACGTCATCTTTGACCAGTTCATAGGTACTGCCTGAAATCATGGAGTAGGTTTTATAAAATTTATTGGCACCTTCCAGTCTTGCTGCCAAATTGACAACATCACCCATCATGGTGTAATCCATCCGCTCGGCGGAACCCATATTACCAACTACTACAGGGCCGCTGTTCAAGCCCATTCGGGTGTAAAGCAAAGGCCGGTTTTGTTCTCGCAGCATCTTACGCAATTCCACGCTGCGTTTTTGCATCTCAATAGTTGCATAACAGGCAACAGTGGCATGGTTTGGAAGATCTAAAGGTGCACCCCAAAAAGCGATGATTGCATCACCTTCAAATTTATCAATAGTACCGTGATGAGACGAAATAATATCACACATTGCTGTCAGATATTCATTGAGTAATTGTACCAGTTCTTCCGGAGTCAGACCTTCTGAAATGGTTGAAAATCCCTGGATATCTGAAAAAAACGGAGTCATTTCACGTTTTTCACCACCGAGTTTAAGCATATCGGGGTTTGCTACTATTTGATCAATCACAGTCGGTGAGAGATACTGTGAAAATGCGCCTTTGATAAATCCTTTCTGTTTCCGTTCCATCATAAATAAGTAAAGGTTGATGGTAACGGTACTTAACACACAAGCAATCAGAGAATAGCTCATGGAGTAGGCAACTCCATAATATACATAAGTAAAAACACCAAATCCGGTGTAGGTTGAAATGATCAGAAAAAACAACGCATTTTCATATTTAGGAATCAGTGCGACCAGTACAAAGCAAATAAACAGAATCAAAAGCACCAACATTTCACTTCCCGAACTAGCCGGACGAATAGGTGCATTTTTCATCAGCGTGGTAATCGTATCGGCGAGAAACTCAATTCCATAAACTTCTCCAATGGGACTGGTAAAAATATCGTGGGAAACTTCGGATGTATCTCCAACCAAAACGATTTTACCTCTAATCATTTCCTGCAGTTCCTCGGTCTCTTCATCCCATTCATCATCAGGTATACCCTCAAGTTCAAACAAAATTTCTGCAGCGGAAATTCCTGCGGGTGTGTCTTTTGCTAAAAAAGTTGCAGTGGGTGGAAGAGATGGAAAGTCAACCCACAAATCATTAAACGGATCCAAAGGCACAACAATGTCTCCAATCGTGAGCTGCCCATTCTCCAGTTTTGGCTCAACTTCTTTGTACATTGCCAGTGTTTTTATGGCAAATGGCCAGATATTGTGATCCTTTATTTGTTGAGGAAAAAAGCGGACTCTGGAAAGTTTATTTCCAATCAAGGTGTGGTTAGTGTAGCCGCTTTCGGCAGCCACCTTCAGGGTTTCGGTTGGGTAATTGACCTCCTTGAATTTACCATCTTTACCAAATTCCAGTTGTGCGACTATGATAGTATTACCACCTTTTTCCAGGGCTTCTGCGAGAATGGGGTCCTCATCATAACCGTTTGGAAAATCCATTAAAAAATCGATAGCAGTGACTTTTGCGCCAAGCTTTTTTAAATTTGTTGTCAACTTTGCAATATCAGCTCGTTTGAGCGGCCAACTACCATATTCTTCGAAAAATTGCTCCTCCGTGTCTACAATCACAATCTCATCATAGGCAAATTGAGTTTGCTCCAGTTCTAAAGTATTGAGACGTACAATATGCCGGTTACCCAACAACCAGTTTTCCAATGAAGAAAAAAGTTCCATTTGCTCTGCAGGAACCATCAACAGAAAAAAGGCGAGAGTGATCCAAATATCCGGACGACGAATGAGTTTTAACATGATTCTCCTTAGCTTCAGGTTAAGATAATTCCGCTAATTTCCAAAAAAACTATGCGGCCTACACGGAAATCTAATTCATTGTTGTGGAATTAACAATACATTTTCGAAAAGACTTCAATCAATTTTTCATCACAACACTTGAATTATTCAAAACAATGTCGTATTTAGAAGTTAGATCAAAAGTTCGGCATTGCTCAGCGGCAAATAAAACAACCTGCAGCCAACACGGAATTAGTTAGAATTTGTATTATTCGCGCCAAGGTGTGAAAGTAGATATGCAAAGCTTTACCTTAATAATAAAGTCACGACCTCAGCTAATGAAGTAATGAAAAAGTGGTTTTCCACCATATTGTTTTTTTTCGTAACCGGCATATGTCTTTTACAGGCAAAATCCGGAATTACCTGGAAAAATGTTGGCAATTCCGGATTCACAATTTCCACTAGTTCAGCAAATTCTCTTGCAGAAATGCTGGAAGCGCTGATTCAAAAATTCGCCCTGTATCCTGAAAAAATAAAAATAGATTCCGCAGTTCGGGGTCTTCCGGAAGTCGAAGAAATTCAAGGTCATAATCCGGAAACAGTATTGAACCTGCTGCTTTCACGTCATGATTTGACATTGGTTAGTCTGCAAAATCAACATCGAATAGTGTTAAGAACAGACGCATGGCGGCATCGTCCTTTCAAGAAAATTCTCAACTCATCAGTTTCATTAGCAAATATTCTACGCGAATTAGCTCAAGTTGGACAAATTACTTTACGTTTTAAGGCAGAAAAAATAAAGGAGCGTAAAGTAATTCGCAATTTGGACTATGGTTCAATTGAGGATGCAATTTTTGATTTATCACGGCGCCAGAATGCACTTGCGGTTTATTATCCGGAACAGCATGTTTTAGAATGGACTCAAGATCCCCCTTTGGTTACCAAGTCTGTTACCATACGGGTTGCCAGTAAAAATCAAGTACAGGAGTTTATAGCTGAAATCAGAAAAGAACTGGAGGAAATCCGCCTTGTACATGATTCATTTCCTGCCGCTAATTTGTTGGTTTTAAGAGGTTCGGAAGAATCCGTAAAGCTAACAGCTCAATTGATTGAACAATGGGAAAACGGACTCCCGGAACAAACTTTAGCTAATCCTGAGCTGTTTCCAGAGCCTCCTGAATTTAAAGCTGAAGATCCTGAATCCCAAATAATTCCGGAAACAAAAATTGTGCGCTTGCCGTTAAAGTACCTAAGTGTGGGGCCGCAAACTGTGACGAGTAACGGACATTCTTTGACAATTCCTGGTGTAGAGGAAAGCTTAAATAAAGCCCTGCAACAGCGGCTCGAAGATGAAACTGAACTCCCGCCTTTACGTCCACTAATTATTGCCGATTTGCTCAGCAACACACTCATTCTGGAAGGCAGCAAATCTCATGTGGAATGGCTGGAAAAACTGATACGGATTTGGGATCGTCCCCTGCCTTTGATTCGGATAGAAGCACACCTGTTTGAAACCAGCGAATCACATTCACGACAGCTTGGTTTGGAGTTCCGAGGCAAAAGTGTCGCCACAGATGGTATGGTGAGTATCTCAGATCAAGGACCTTTTTCTGCAGGTTTAGCTTTGGGTCCTGCGGCAACTTCGCAGGCTTTGCGCGTCGATGCCGTCTTACGTTTGCTGCAGAGTGAGGGTAAGGGGCGCATGCTTTCACGGCCTGTGGTAGTCACCCTCAATAATGTGGAAGCTGAAATGAACAGCGGTTCGGTAATGCATATAAAAATAAATACTGAGAAGACGAGCCGCTTGCAAGAGTTAAAAACCGGCATTACTCTCAGGGTGACTCCCCGTTTGATTGAGGATAGTGATAATCGCAGTAATGACAGGATTTGGCTTAAGATCTACGCAGAAACCAGTAATCCTACAGAAGGTCCAAGCATTGACGGAATTCCGCCTATCAATACCCAGCGCGCTCAAACTCAAGTCTATGTAAAAGATGGAGAACCTTTTTTGCTGGGTGGATTGATCAAAAACAGAAGTGGACAAAACCTTTCCGGGGTACCGTTTTTTAAAGACCTTCCTTTACTTGGTCCACTCTTTAGGACAAGTGGTGCAAGTGACAGTTTCGATCATGTAATGGTCTTCGTGACACCGACCCGTGTATTTGCAGATGATGTTCAGCAATTACCTCAATTTTCTAAGCTGGAGAGTGACAATAAAAATGCAGAACTAAAACCATGATTTTTTCAAATAAATTTGTTAAACCATTGCTTTTTTTAATTTCACTGGTTTTCAAAACCTTTGTTCTTTTCAGGATTCATGCATACAAAAAAGCTTGGTTAAAAACGAATCGCGTTAAAACACCAGTCATTTCTGTAGGAAATTTGACAGTTGGCGGAACAGGAAAAACACCTGTTGTTGATTTTCTGGTAAGAGAATTTCAACGTGTACAAAAATATCCTGCTATTCTAAGTCGAGGTTACAAACGAAAAAACGCCGCTATTCAGCAACGTTTCCGTTTTTGTGAAGACAACACGATCGACCCCGCCTTTTTTGGGGATGAGCCTTATTTACTTGCTATGCGGAACCCGGAGGTGCCCGTTTATGTAGGTAGTTCAAGGACCATTACAGCTCATTCCGCAGAGGAAAATGATAATCCGGATGTACTGATCCTCGATGACGCGTATCAGCATTTGTCGATTCACCGTGATCTTAATTTACTTTTGATTGATGCAGTTCAAGGTTTCGGCAATCGTCATTTGCTGCCTTATGGTGCGTTACGTGAACCGGAAAATCAATGGAAACGTGCCGATGCAATCATTATCACTAAAAGCAATTTAGCCTCTTCTGACTCAGTTATGCAAATGCTCCAGCATGAGCTGAAAGTCAGCTGTCCTATTTTCAATTTCAATTATGAGGTACAAGGTCTCACGCGGCTAGACGGCAAGGCTCATTTAAACTTAAAAGAAATAAAAAACAAGCGCTTGCTGCTCACATCGGGCATTGCTCAGCCTAAAGGATTCGAACGATTGTTAGAGCAGCATGGAGTGGAAATCACTGGCACAATTGAATTCCCTGATCACCATGATTATCACGGGGAAGATGTACAAAAGATACTGAATCACCAGAAATCATTGCAGCCGGAATATGTGCTGACCACGGAAAAAGATGCTGTCAAACTAAGAATCTTTCCCGAACTCCATGAACATATCTGGATTTTGGAAATGGAAATTATACCTGACTATTATTGGAATGACTTTTTTGCAGAATTCCTATGTACCAAATTTGAATCCTTAAAGAATGAAAAGTAATTGACTGTTAAATTTAGAATCAGTAAAATACTAAGTAGCTGAATTTTCAAATTTTTTAATAAGCTGACCATGAAAAAAACCTTACTGAAAAATTTAATCGTCATCAATCCATGTTCAAAACCGGCACTTGTTGAAAATGCCTGTGTCTCAATTTGCGGAGATACGATTGAAAGTGTCGGTTCTAAAATGCCATCCGGTGAGTTTGATGTTGTCCACGATCTCCATGGGAAAATAGCCCTGCCCGGCATGATCAATGCCCACCACCATTTATACTCTGCTCTCGCGGTTGGTATGCCTCTGCCAAAAAAAACCCCCACTAATTTTAGCGAAATTTTGCAGGAAGTCTGGTGGAAAATGGACCTTGCTCTGGATCATGATTCCACACAAGCCTCCTTTGAAGCAGGATTGCTGGATAGTCTCAAAGCTGGAACGACAACCATTATTGACCACCATTGCAGTCCATCTTACATCGAAGGATCCTTGTCATTACTGGCAGAAACCGGAGAGAAATTGGGTTTAAACACAAGTGTCGCTTTTGAAATTTCTGACCGCAACGGTCAGGAAATATTTGAAGCAAGTTTGCAGGAAAATCTTGATGCTGTCCGGAAATTTTCTGACACACCAAATGTTCACCCGATGATCGGTTTACATGCTTCTTTTACACTGTCTGATAACTCACTCAAGAAAATTCGAGAATCCGTCAGCAGTCTTAATTCGTGGGGAATTCACATTCATGTTTCTGAAGACAAAGCTGACGAAGTGGATGCCGTAAATAAAGGCTTTGGTTCAGTTTTGGAGAGACTGCAGGTATTTGATTTAATCAATGAAAATGGACTCATAATTCACGGACTGCATATCAAGGAAACAGATGTGGAGTTGCTCCAGAAACACAAAGCTCAGCTGGTTCACAATCCATCGTCAAATGCCAATAATCGAGTAGGAATGGCACCCAATCAAAATTTTCACCAATTAAAAACAGGACTTGGTACTGACGGTATGCAGGGCAACATGCTCCGTGAAGGAAAAGAAGGAATGCTCATCCGCAGCTCACACTTGGTCGGCGGTGCAGACAGTGTTGACTACATGCAGCTTTTATTTGAAAATAATGCCTCGCTTGCCTCCAGGCTGTTTGGCAGGAAAATTGGCAGGATTTTACCAGGTTATCAGGCAGACCTTGCAATTTTTGATTATTTACCGAGAACACCAATTACTGAATCCACCATTTTTGGGCACGTCTTTTTTGGTATTAGTGACTCTCCAAGCGATGTCATCACCAGAGGAGAATTTAGAATAAAAGAGAATCAGCTGCTGAATGTTTCTGAACAGGAAATAAAATCAAATGCTGTCGCTCAAGCTAAAAGACTTTGGAGCAATTTTATATAGTTTTTCTACCAAATAACCCTTTGAAACTTTAAAACTCTCATGGCTGAACTAATCCCACATCCTTTTGGATCACTCATCAAACGGATGTTCACCGAGCTGGAAACAGAGCAATCCATTTTTGATTTTCCGGAAAAGAATTTTTTTTGCGGACTTTACGGAAAAGATTATTCTGTAAAATTTCACGGGAAAAACAGTTCTTCATCACTCGGACCGGCTTCCGGACCACAAACTCAAATGGCACAAAATATAGTACTGTCGTGGCTGGGTGGTTCAAGAATTATGGAACTGAAGACCGTCCAAATTCTTGATGAGTTGGAAATTCCACGACCGTGTATTGACATGCAGACTGTGGGTTACAATGTCGAGTGGTCGCAGGAACTCCGGATTGAGCAATCGCTGCACGAATATGTGAAAGGCGCGATGCTGATAGAAATTTTGCAGGCATCAGGAAAGCTGGATTTGGCGCAAAATTTCGGTGACGTGCTGTATGACATGAGTGTCGGTTATGATTTGAAGGGGATTCAATCTGAC
>DTUH01000204.1 GCA_012964265.1 Candidatus Lambdaproteobacteria bacterium | reverse complement strand
AACCTGCAAAAAAAAATCATTGTAACGACCATCCCGCAAATCAGGAAATGTCCAGGCTAGATCACGATAACTTCCCTTGTCTTTCAGCAAAATAAGATCTGCCCAGACACCGTTACGCAGATATATTTTTTGTGGGCCTTCTTTTCCTGAAAGCAAAACTACACGGTGAAAATCAAGATAGCCCGGATCAAGGTTGATTCTTCTTTTACCGGAGATGCTCAATTGCTTTTCGATTTCGACCGTCTTCAGTTTCCATTCAGCAGCAGTTTCCAGTTTTTGCAGACCTACCACACTCATGAAACAGCGTTTCAGATTACTGCCCATTTCTGCGGCATAATATTCAGTTTGGTCAAAAGGAAATTCTGCAGACTGGCGCTGGATTTTCCAGTTCTGATTGCGTATTTCTTTCTTGGCTTGCTCCAGCCATTTTGGATCCGCATACAGTGCTCCTATGATCAGTTTTGCACAAATTTCATTTTTCAAAATTGACTTTTGCTTTAAGATTATCTACCAACATTTTAACTGAAACTGAGGAACTATGCCACTTTTTAGCTTGAAGTGGTTTGCGCAGGATGTTCCAGAGTCTTTTTACACCAAAGCGTCAACATTCATAAAATACAAATCACGGATTGGATTGAGCAATCTGTCGATTTATGATCTGATGGTGACCAAATTAATCAGCTCTCTCATGTTGAACTTTTGCAGATGAATTCGCCAAACACGCAGAAAGACACACCTTCTCCGCCAGCATTGGCACTGCACTTTCGTAAATTTGGAGAAAATGGTCCTGACTTAGTTGTGCTGCATGGTTTGTTTGGATCTGGAAAAAACTGGCGCAGTTTTGCAAGATCTTTTGAAAATGACTTTCAAGTCTGGACGTTGGACGCACGTAATCATGGGGAATCACCTCATGCGGAAACCATGAGTTATCTGGAAATGGCTGAAGATGTTATCTGCTTTTTGGACAAGAACGAATTAAAAACCGTCATTTTGCTTGGACACAGCATGGGTGGAAAAACCGCGATGCAGGTTGCTTTGCGGTTTCCAAACAGAATTTCGGCTTTGATTGCGGTAGATATAGCGCCTGTTCGGTATGAGAATCAGCAACAGCAACTGGGACTCATTGAGGCAATGCAGGAACTACATTTTACCGCGGAAATGTCGCGCGCTGAAATTAAAAAAAAGCTGGCTGAAAAAATTCCTGAAAAACGTCTACTTTCTTTTTTAATGACTAATTTAACTCTTGAAAACGGCCGATTTCGGTGGCGTATCGGATTGGAACAAATTTCTGCAGGAATGCAGAATCTCTTTAAATTTACGGAGATAAAAAGTGTTTTTTCAGGCCCGACTCAATTCATTGGTGGTGAAAATTCTGATTATATCAAGACGGAGTATCATTCACTGATCCGCAAAAGTTTTCCGTTGAGCAGAATTACAATGCTTAAAAATTGCGGACACTGGCTGCATGTAAACAGCCGGGAGCATTCCAAAAAAATGTTAACGAATTTTTGCAGCAAAATGGTTTAAGATGAAAAAGGTGAATAGCAAATTTTACAAACCCAGTGTTGGTACTCCAGAAGAATTGGAAATCCAGACTTCAACATTACGATTATCCGCAAAATGCTGGGGAAATCCGGAAGGAATACCGCTGCTGGCCTTTCACGGCTGGCTGGACAACGCCGCAACTTTTGATTATTTGGCGCCGTTGTTAACGGAGTTTCGGCTAGTGTCACTTGACTTGCCGGGGCATGGGCTTTCAGATCATCGCCCTTCCGGTTCGTCGTATCATTTCACCGACGTAATTGTAGATGTGCTAGAAGTGATTCATGTTTTGGGCTGGGATCATTTTTCTTTGCTGGGCCACTCAATGGGTGCGGGAATAGCTTCTTATCTTGCAGGTACAATTCCAGAAAAAATCAGGTTTGTGATCCTCATTGAGGGTTTAGGTTCGATGGTTCTAAAAGCTGAAAAAATGCCGGAAAATTTGCGCGAGTCTTCAAGACAATGGCTGCAGCTCTCAAAAAAAAATCTTCCGCTTTATCCTGATGAGGAAACTGCTGTTAAAGTACGACATCATGTTGGCGGGATCGAAGAGTCGTCTGTCAGGGCTTTGGTAGCCCGAGGCTTACGTCCTGTAGAAGGAGGTTTTACCTGGCGAACTGATCCACGTTTGAAAATAAAGTCCCGTCATTATTTGACTGAAGAACAGGCCTGTGCTTTTCTGCAGAAAATTACTGCACCAGTTTTGCTGATTGCAGCAGAAAACGACGAGCAGAATCAATGGAAAGACCTTTTGGTCAAACGAATACCATACGTAAAAAATTTAAGGTGCCGCAGTCTTGCCGGAAATCACCATCTGCATCTTGATAATCCGGAAGCTGTAGCTGAGGTGATTCGTGAGTTTTTGAATGAAATTTCTGAGAAACAATGAGTTTTGATCCAAAAAAGGAACCCGAAAATCACGAATCGATAGCCGACAGGCGCCTGCAAATCTCTTCCACAGGAAAGCGTTTATTTGCCTTGCTGCTGGATTTTATTTTAGCTTTGCTTCTCGCAAATACTTTAGTGCAGGTTTTCCGCAAAGAGCATTGGGATTTAGTAATGCAGTCCAGAAATTTTTTGGACTTGCTTCCCTTTTATGGAAGTATTGTTTTAGTATTAATCTTTAAAGATATTTTAGGCCGTAGTCCAGGTAAATTATTGCTGGGCATGACAATTAGGAAGATTGAAAATTTTTCTCAGCGTCCCTCGTTTTTTGTGCTAATAAAGAGGAATCTGCTGTTGCTGCTTTTTCCTGTAGAGGCAGTGGTACTTTTTCGGGATGCTTATGCCAGGCGGTTGGCGGATAAATGGTGGGGTACAATCGTACTTGATGACCAAAAAGCACTGAGGGTTATTTTACGGATTTTGCTGGGAAATATCATTCTGTTTGGTTTTTTTTCAGTTGCAATTTTATACCAGCGTTCCGGCATTGAAAAAACAGCTGCGTATCAAACTGCGGAACAGGCGATTCGCGCCCACCCGTCATTGCAGATGTTGCTGGAGGAGTCTCCGGAAATCGAGGAACCGGAAATGCATTTAGATTTGCGTGAAAATGCTGAAAATCCTTCCCTCGTACGTGCCAGAGTTGGTGACGATGAGACAGGAAAGCTGGTTACAGTTTCATTAACTTTCCGGAATAATCCACGGGGCTGGGAAGTGCTGAATATTGAAGTAAAACCAATCGGTGAGGCGGATGATTAAGGCAAGTATTGGCTCAGAATCCTGTGCTGCCAAAGCCGCCTGCACCGCGTTCTGTTTCCTCAAGGGAGTCGACTACTTCAATTCTGCACGGCTCAAGTTTTCGGACCAGCATTTGAGCAATGCGTTGCTGCAAAAGCACTTCTGCGGCTTGCATACCATCAGACTCACCAATGTAGCGAAATGGCAGGAAGATGCGACCACGGTAATCGGGATCTATTATTCCGACGCTGTTTGCCAATATAAAATCGGTGTTAATAATGCTTGAACGCGGCACTATTTCTACATAATATCCAGTGCTTAAGTGAATGGAAATGCCTGTATCAAAAAAGAAAATGTCCGGTCTTTTTTGCTCGACAGCCATAGCCGTCAAATCTATGCCGGCATCGGTTTCATGCCCTCTTTTGGGGATTGACATATCGTCAAAATGACAACAAATTTTTATAAGCGGTGTAGAGTCCAAAATTTTATTTAACAATGAAACGATGAAACTTGATGGAAAAGAGTTTATGAATTCAGCAGAAAAACTTCAAGCTTTGACGAATGCAACTTAACGCAAAATCAATCCGAACTTTACTCCATAAAGAGAAACGTCCTGTTCTGGCTGAAATTTTGGGAAAGCTGTGGGAACTGCCGCTTTTTGAGTACTCCGGCCTTCTTTGGGATAATTCAGTTGAACCTCCTCCTTTGGAAAAAGCCTTGCGGGAAGCTTTTGAAATCGAGTTTCGCAGAACAGGTCTCAGCAAAGAACAAGCACAATCCTCTTGTGCAAGACTTGAGAAAACTCGTATTTTACAGACTTCAACACACGTAACAGCATCTGAAGGTCCAACTTTTCTGGCCTTGCATCATTTGGCATTGTTGGGGATGCCTCCACAGGAGATATATTTTGTTGGTGCATATTCTGGAATTCCTTTTGCAAATTCCGCCTGGTCCGGATGCTTAAATTATAGTAATCGCTTTGATTTGGAATCCGTGATTTCTCCCAAAGCTCGGGAATTTACGGAACTAAAACGCTCAGACTCTGACCGTTTACGTGATTCTGTGGAACGACGCATTTCGCTTATTCCGGGAAATATGAGGGAAGCCCGCGTTTTTCAAAGCAAGATTCCTGAAAAGCTGGTCAATCTACTGCCTTACTTTGCAGAGCCAATTCGCAAAGTTTCACCAAGTGCAGTTTGCGGAGACGATTTCACAGTATGGGCTACACAGTTTTGCGCAAATCAGTTGCATCAAATTGTTCCGGAAAAATCACTGCTCTTTTTTGATCTGAATGAAGTAATCCGGAATTATCTGCTGAAGGTTCTGCAAAATTCTGCGCACCCCATTTATAAAATGTTGTTCAACCGTAAAATTCGTGAAACCGTTTTTGCGGAATTTCCTGCAGAGACTCCTCTATTCACGGTTGAAGTTCTTTACAAAAACAAAATTCGACAGGAATCAGTCATTATCCAAGGGGAGGTGCTGAAAAGTCAGAATTATCAATTTGAACTTACTCAGGAAAATATCATCCGGGAACTGGAAACCGGTGTTCTCTGTCCCGGCCTATTTATAGTGTTCACGTCATTGAGTTTTATTAATGGACTGATTTGTTTTGGCAGTTTTGAGCAAGTAGAATATCTCGTGGAATATAGACGTAAGTGGTTAAAACTGGATTTTCTGGAGCAGGAAGTTGTACGTACGGTAAACGTTGATGCCCTGACTAGTGGACTCTGCGTAGATGATTTTGATGCGGCGGTTCATCCACTGGATTTAGTACTGGGATTGGAATGGAGTTTTGCTGAAAATAAAACCGTAGGCGAGTTAATGGAACCTTTGCTGCCTCGTTTGGGGGTTGGAGTTTGATGTTTTGGCTGAGGCTAATGTTCGCATAGCTCAAATTGATCTTGCTTTAAGTTGCTAATTCTCTTAGTTTTATATGTAGTTTTATTTTTTGCCCGTGATTATTTGAGGTTCATAATCTCGGCAGGTGAAACGTCTCCGCAATGTAGTATAAAACACTTGCTTGATTTAAGACCTACACCTCAATTTTTACAAACCAATTCTGATGGACATTTCAGCACTTCCAATTCTTTCGGTAATTATATTTTCACCAGTTTTAGGCATTGCCTTCGTGGCAATGTTCCGGGACGAAGGGAACGGCATTCCTGCCAAAGTGGCGGCACTTACAAGTGGTTGTATCACTTTTTTGCTGAGTCTGCATCTCTGGTTTAATTTTGATTCCAGCACTGCGGATTTGCAGATGGTGGAGCGCACCCCCTGGATTTCTCAATTCAACATAGATTATTTCCTGGGCTTGGATGGACTTAATCTTTTCTTTTTTCTGCTGATCAATTTCATCACTCCACTTACTCTGCTCGGTTCATGGAATTTAGGGAAACGCAACTGGCAGTTTCAAATTCAAATGCTGCTGCTCCAAATCGGTATGCTCGGTTGTTTTGCGGCAATGGATGTAGTGCTGTTTTATGTATTTTTTGAAGTGATGCTAGTTCCAATGTATTTGTTGATCGGTATCTGGGGTGGAACAAACCGACTCTATGCCACCATCAAATTTTTTATCTACACGATGCTCGGTTCCCTGCTGATGCTCATTTCTCTGCTTTTTACGGCAAACATTTATCTGGAATTGCATGGAGAATGGTCGTTTAATGTGCTCGACTGGTACGGCATGGACATTCCTGTAGAAACTCAGTTCTGGTTGTTCCTCGGTTTTGCGGTTGCATTTGCAGTAAAGATTCCACTATTTCCACTGCATACCTGGCTTCCGGACGCGCATTACGAAGCTCCAACCGCCGGCTCAGTTCAACTGGCTGCAGTGATGTTGAAATTTGGACCTTATGGTTTTTTACGTTTTGCCATGCCGGTTTTTCCTGCGGCTGTTTATGATCTCGCGCCCATTTTCATGGTACTGGCTTTAATCGGAATCATTTACGGAGGGCTGGTGGCCATGGTGCAAACTCAAATCAAACGGCTGATTGCCTACTCTTCTGTTGCGCACATGGGCTACATAGTGCTTGGATTATTTGCTCTCAATATCCAGGGGCTTTCCGGAAGCTGGATTCAAATGATAAACCATGCGATTGTCACGGGCGCTCTGTTCCTCACGGTTGGAATGATTTACGAACGGACTCATACTCAGGAAATTTCTGAATATGGTGGCGTCGCGCACACCATGCCGAAATTTGCGGTTTTTCTCGTTTTCTTTTCTATGGCTTCCGTCGGTCTGCCGGGACTAAATGGTTTTGTTGGTGAGATTTTGGCTATGATCGGCGCAGCAAAAGTCAATATTTGGTATGGAATTATTGCTGCAGCCGGTGTCGTTATAGCAGCGATTTATATGCTTTGGATGGTGCAGCGGGTGCTCTTCGGGCCACTGACCAAAAACCTGGTTAAAAGTCTCCAAGATTTTTCATTTCGCGAAGTAGTCGTCCTTGTCCCTCTTGTCTTCTGGACAATTTTCCTCGGAGTCTATCCTCAACCTTTTTTAGAGCGTATCGAAGTCAGCATCAACCACTACATTGAACTGGTCAAATCTCAGGAACCCCGCTTTGCACTGGATGAAGCAGAAAGTTCCGGATTATCAAAAATTCTGGTTTGGAATGTAGGTGAGTGATGAATTAGGAAATATGCCTCTTCAAATTTACAATACGCTTTCCGGCCAAAAAGAATCATTTAAACCGATTCAAGAAGGTCAAGCCTCACTCTACGTTTGCGGACCTACCGTTTATGGTGACAGCCACCTCGGACACGCAAAAACATACGTAAGTTTTGACGTTATTCTGCGTTATCTGCGTTATTGCGGATTCAAAACATTTTATGTGCAAAACATAACAGATGTCGGGCACTTGATGGGCGATGATGATGAAGGAGAGGATAAACTGCTGAAACGTGCCCGTGAACTGAAACAGGAGCCGATGGCAGTCGCGGAAAGTTTTGCGCGCAGACATTTTGAAACTATGGACCGCATGGGTGTGATTCGTCCAGATATTAGTCCACGGGCAACAGGGCACATTCCGGAACAACTGGAAGCAATAGCAGAATTGATTGAAGCGGGGCTGGCCTATGAAGCAAATGGGTCAGTATATTTTGAAATTAGCAAAGATTCAAAATACGGCGAACTTTCCAACCGTCAAGTTGATGATATGCAGGGCGGCGCACGTGTAGAAGTCCGGTCAGAAAAACGTCACCCCGGAGATTTTGCTTTATGGAAACGTGCAGAAACCGGGCACTTGATGCGCTGGCGTGATCCATACAGCGGCTGGGGATATCCCGGCTGGCACACAGAATGTGTGGTGATGAGTATCCGTTATTTGGGTGATGAATTTGATATTCACGGAGGTGGAATGGATTTAAAATTTCCGCATCATGAATGTGAAATTGCCCAGGCCAGAGGACTTGCGAAACCGTTTGCGCGGAACTGGATGCACTCAAATATGTTGACAGTTGCGGGGCAAAAAATGAGCAAGACCAGTGGAAATTTTGTAACACTGTTCGATGTTTTTGAAAAATTTGAACCATTGATGGTGCGTTATTTTATTGCGGCGAGTCATTATCGTTCTGTTGTGGATTTCAGCGAAAGCGCTATTGCCGTAGCGGGCGCCTCGTTAAAACGTCTTCATCAAACTGTCCGGAATCTTCGCAAATGCAAAACAATCGGAATTAAAGCTTCCAGAAAACATTTTGAAGAATTTCACAGACGTTTTTGTCAGGCCATGGACGATGATTTTTCAACGCCACAAGCCTTTGCCGCACTATTCGATTTAAGTCGTGAAGCAAATATTTTGTTAGCCGAAAAAAGACCTGATCCGGAAGCAATTGCTGATGCCGAACATTTGTTTTCCATTTTAGGAGGTGATGTACTTGGTATAATTCCGGGGTCTCTTGATGATGTACAGACTGATCTGCACCTCAAAGATGTCATGGATATTTTGGTTGAACTGCGTGCGAACTTCCGGAAAAACAAAGATTTTACGAGTGCTGACCTGATCCGAGAGCGACTGGAAAATATTGGTATAATTTTCAAGGATTCGGAAGAAGGAACAACCTGGGAGATAACAGACAAAAACTGAACTGAAAGTCTGTATCGAAAATATCTAAATAAGGTTATTTTGCTATGAAGGAAGAAAAATCCAGTCACATTGCCAGGCGGCTTTTTGGCCTTATTGCTCCACTTAAAGGCTGGGTTATTTTCAGCATAGTCTGCATGGCAGGTTATAATATTTTTACTGCAGCACCTGCCTACTATGCGAAAGATATCGTGGACACCATTGCTTATGGTGACAATCCGGAACTCAAACAGTATTTTCTGGTAGGAATCGGATTGATGATCGTTTTTGCGATCAAGGGCTTGTTTTTTTTTGGTCACAACTACAGCGTCGGTCACCTTGTCCAAAGCCTCATTGTAAAGTTGAGGCAACAGCTTTTTGACCACCTCGTTAATCTTTCTCTCACCTTTTTTACACGTTCCAAAACCGGCGATCTTATTTCCCGTTTCACCAACGATCTGCACGTTTTCCAAAACATGTTGCAAGTTGGAGTCACCGGCCCTTTCCGTGACATTCCGCAATTTTTTCTATTGCTGAGCATCATGTTTTATCGCAGCTGGCAGTTAGCATTTGTGACCATGATTCTGATTCCGGTCGCAGTCTTTTTCATCCAGATTTTTGGTCAGCGCAACAAAATAGCCGTTAGTAAAAGGCAAATCAGTTTTGGAGGTTTGAGCAGTTTGCTGGTAGAGACCATTTCCGGAGTGCGTGTGGTCAAAGCATTCGGAATGGAAAAATATGAAAGCAAACGTTTCAAAGCTGCCAACGATGATCTTTACAAGAATCACATGCGTTCAGTCATGATTGATTCTTACTCATATCCGATCATAGAAATAATCGGTGCCGCGGCGGGAGCAACGATTGTCGCATACGGAGGTTATCTTATCATCAATGATCAAATCACACCGGGTGATTTTACTTCATTTGTCATCAGTTTTTTTATGTTGAATGAACCGGTCAAAAAACTGAACGGTTTCAATTTAAAGTTGCAGGAAGGCTTTGCTGCGGTACGCAGGATTTTCGACATCCTTGATATTGAAGATGAAATTGTCACTTCTCCGAATGCTTGAAAATTATACCAATATTTTCCAGTCGC
>DTUH01000203.1 GCA_012964265.1 Candidatus Lambdaproteobacteria bacterium | reverse complement strand
ATTGAATCGTTTAGAATTAAAATCTGTTCTGCTGGTTTCTCATGATTACCATTTACTTCGTCTTGAAAGTTGTAATCATTTCTCATATATTTAAAGGTTAGAGTTTAGTTTCACTTTAACACAATTTTTGCGGTAATGCTGTTTTAGAAGCAATCTAAATTATGTTAAAACTTTTCATTGCAGTTGTCTCTGTAATACTGCTGTACTGGGTTTGGCACAAAAAAAATCAAATTTTTTCCAAGCAGAATAATAAAGTTGATCCTTTTATCACCACAATCGAAGCGATTGAGCTGCAAACCTTTTTAGATTGGGATACTCCGCTCTCATGCCTCGAAGGTGACGGAATACGCTATGGCAGGCAATTTAAGCAAAAAAAGCCACCTGACTTGCCTCATGAGCCCGGATGCCGCTGTATAGCCACGAAGCTATTTTATACTTCTAATGATGTTTTTCAAGGTACTTCACCAGCTTCAACTCATAAGTCCGCGCTGGGAGACATTTCCTCGAAAGATGCATTTTTGCTGAAAAGTATTTTGCACAAAATCATTGCTGACTCAGAAGGAGAGGATTTTTCAGATTTCCTGGAACAATTTGAGTTAAATAATTTTTCAGCTGAAATTCGTAACCAGGCAATTTCTCTGGCCGAACAAGCATTTAATGCCGCAAACAGCAAATGCTAAAATCATGAAGCAATTTTGCAGCTTTGGCTGTCTCCCGACTGACAACTAAGCAGACAACTGTAATCTAAATCCTAAATAAAATAACTGACAAATACAATGAGAAGGCTGGCTCAGTTTATCAAGTGGACTTTCTGGTTAGTTATAATTACAGGAGTTTTTTCTGCTTCTGCTCTCGGTATATTTCTTTATGAGCTCAGCAAAACATTACCACAAAACCTGGAAGATGAACTCCACAAACGAAACGACGTTTTGCCGACGGTTCTCTACGACCGTGAAGGCAAACAGATTGAAGAGCTTTTCATCCAGAGACGAATAGTTGTTCCCTACGAGCAGTTTCCACCGTATCTTGTACAGGCCTTGATTGCCAGTGAAGATTCACGTTTTTTCTCTCACCTCGGAATTGACCCGCTGAGAATTCCCAAAGCATTCATTGCAAATTTACAGGCAGGCCGAATTGTGCAGGGTGCCAGCACACTCACTCAGCAAACTGCCAGACTGTTTTTGTTGAGTAGAGAAAAACAGATCGTCCGGAAACTCAGGGAAATGCTGCTTGCCTTCCGGATGGAAATGCAATTTTCCAAACAAGAAATCCTGTCGCTTTATCTGAACAAAGTATATTTGGGTAATGCCGAAGGCATTGAGGCCGCATCGCAGGGTTATTTTGGTAAACACGCGATAGAACTTGATCTCGCAGAAAGTGCGCTGCTAGTAGGTATACTTCCAGCACCTTCCCGTTATGCACCACACGTAAATCCTGAATTTGCCCTGCATCGGAGAAATATAGTTTTACGGAGAATGCGTCAAGAAGGCTTCATCTCGGAGCAAGAATTGCAAAAAACAATTGAGACGCCGATCAGCTTAATTCGAATCCATGACGCAACCACGGAGGCCACTTCCTACTATGTCGAACATGTGAGACGTTATCTGATCAAGAAATATGGTTCAAAAGTACTTTATCAAGGAGGTCTTAAAGTTTATTTAGCAATGGATCTGAACTATCAGACATATGCTCATGAAGCTTTGAGGAAAGGAATATTAGAGTTAACAAAACGGCAGGGTTTTCATGGTGAACAGAAGGAGGATGATTCTGACAACAGCAGCTTTTCAGACACTTCAACACTAGAAAATGCTGTAAAAATTGATTCGCTTTTTCTTGGAAACATTGTTGGCGGCATTGTCAATGAAGTAAGTGAGAAAAAAGTTTCCGTAATACTTGGAGAATCTTCCGGAATTCTGGAATGGAACAATATCAAAACTTGGAAAAATGGGGATATCCTGAAAGACGAAAAACCAATCCGGATTTCCAAACCTTCAGAAATTTTTTCAACAGGCGATGAAGTTCAGGTAAGACTTGTAGATTATGACTCAACTAATAATTTTTTCCGCCTGCAGTTATATCAGGAACCATTAGTCAATGGAGCTTTATTGGCGATGGATCCAAAGACTGGAGAGGTCTTTTCGATGACTGGTGGTTACCGTTATGGAGAAAGTGAATTTAACCGCGCTATTCAGGCTCTTAGACAGCCCGGATCATCATTCAAGCCAATTGTTTATTCTGCTGCACTTGATGCAGGTTATACACTCAGCAGTGCGTTGATTGACAGCCCAAGAGCTTATGCCACTGGCGCAAAAACTGCAGGAGATGCTGAGATATGGACTCCAAAAAATTATGGAGATAAAATCATGGGCAAAGTCTCACTGCGCACTGCTCTTGTCAAAAGCTTAAACTTGTCGACTATTGGACTTTGTGAAGAATTAACACCAAAACAGGTCATTCTTTACAGCCGCCGTTTTGGTATCACCGCTGACATGATGGAAAATTTGACAACATGCCTCGGTTCGTTGTCTACAACTTTACAAGAGATGATATCTGCTTACGGTGTTTTTGCAAATAAAGGCCGACTGGTTAAGCCTCTTTATGTTTTGCGTGTTGAAGATCAAGCTGGAAACATTCTGGAATACAATGAACCTGAATATAAGCAAGTCACCTCAGAAGAAACCGCTTTCCTCCTGAGCAATGTTTTACAAGATGTGGTTCAACGTGGTACAGGCAGGCGAGCCCGGGCACTCGGTCGTCCTTCTGCTGGAAAAACTGGGACCACGAATGAAAGCGTTGATGCGTGGTACATCGGTTACATTCCGCAATTGCTTACAGGGGTTTACGTTGGATTTGACAAGCCAAGAAGAATGGGCAAATCTGAAACCGGGTCCAAGGCAGCAGCTCCGATCTGGATCAATTTTATGAAAAATGCAGTTGCTAATTTACCAACAGAACAATTTAGACAACCTCCGGGAATCACAACAGTCAAAATCCACAAATCCGGCAGACGTGCGATATCTTGTGATAAAGATGAAGAGATAAATGAGGAGCACTACAAATCCGGAACAGAACCTGTTTTGGATCTTTCACATTCTACAAGATGCGTACAGGCAGTAACTGAGAAAACAAAAAAAGAGGAAAGTGAGCCGGAGCTTTGAGAGCCAACTGAGGGATTAAAAACCTCAAGGTTCAAGGCAGAGATATGGTTAAAACCTTAAACCTTGAAGATGATAGGCTTAGTTCAAAGCAGCTTTGAGTTTGCTGCCAGCTTTGAATTTGGCGCTTTTGGAAGCTGGAATGTTTATTACCTGCGACGGATTTTGAGGATTTCTTCCAACACGGGCTGCACGGTTGGACACAGAGAATGTGCCGAAACCAATCAGTGTGAGTGAGTCACCACTTTTAAGTGTACTTTCAACAGTAGCGGTGAAGGACTTTAGGAAACGGTCTGCGTCTACTTTGGTAAGTCCGGTGTCTGCTGCAAGAGCATTAATAAGATCAGATTTGGTCATAGTCATTTTCCTGAGAAAAGATTAACAAACAACTAAGGCAGTCCGGTAAGGTCATACCCTAACTCAATTATTTAAAAACTAATCTGCAACTCTGCAAACCAGTATTTGTCGATAAACATTCGTCAAACTCATTCACCGACGGTACCAAAGCTAATCTCATTTCATAAATTAGTCAAGGCTTAAAGAGAAAAAAAAATGAATTTTTTTCATTTTATAGACGATATTGTTGTTTCCCCCGGAATTTCTGCAGGAATTCGTACGTCTGTCAGACAACTCAGCAGCATGGAAAAACTTATTTTTTTTCACGATCAGGGTACGTTTTCCATGCTTTTTGTAGGTTCTTTGCTGTTGCACTTAGTTCTGGGATTAACAATTGGAGTTCTCTCAGAATTGTGGGTTGCGGAACCACCACCTATTCGAGCAAGAATTGGTGTCCGATATGCAAAACTTCCTGTAAAGACTACTCCAATAAAGAGACCAAAACCACTTGTTGAAAAACCTGTTTTGCAGAAGCTTGAGACTGAGTTGAAACCAAAACTGCAAAAACTTGTTCCCAATAAACCTGTACTGCAAAAACTTGTTCCCAATAAACCTGTACTGCAAAAACCTGTTCTAAATAATGCTCTGAAAAAAACCACTTTGCAAAAGCCTGCTTTAAAGAAAACAGAAGCACCTCGTCTTAAATTGTCACAGCCACAATTAAAGCCTTCGGTACCAGGTATTAAGCGAAAAAGCCCACAGACACCAAAAGCCTTAAAAATGCCCAGGAAACCTTTGCTTCTCCCACCGGACTCCCCAGAAAGAATAAGTGCAATTACAAATTTTCCAAAATTCAGCAAGGATCCTGTTCCACTTTCTCCTATTACATCAAAAAAATCCGCGCTTAAGCCAAGCCAGATAGAATTACATAAATTTTCCCAAGACGAGATTTCACCAAAAAAATTAAATACACCAAAATTTTCAAAACCCATAGAGTTGCCTCTGCAGAGACTACCGCAAATAATTCAGCCTTCTTTAATAGATATACCGTCAATTTCTCCGGTTCAACCTGCTGAAAAACCGGCCGACGACCCTGAAACCAGTCTTGAGGAATTATTTCCGAAAGAAATTCAACTGAAGGAACCACTTCAGGATTTGGGAATTCCGGATCAACCTGTTATCAAAAAAACAAAAGAAATGCTTGATACAAACTACTTGCAGCGTAAAAAAATAGTCCAGTTGGCCGGAGAGGAATATAATCTGCACATTCGAACACAGATCATTCCAAAACTTGGAAGCTACCCTTCCGAATTGTTCGTGAGAATCCTGCTTAAAATTGTTCCATCAGGTAAAATTATTAGCTATGAATTCATTAAAAAAAGCAACTCCTCTTCTTTCGATCAAGCAGCTGAACTTGCTGTACGCAATGCGGTTCTGGCTCCTCTACCACCTGCTTTGGCCGAGAATCCTCCCTATATCGTACTGATTCGGATTGTACCTCAAAATTAACAATTGGATGCTATTCTTCGCTCATGCCTATACTAAAATATTTTTTTCCATTTCGTTCATTTAGATTTTTCTTATTTTTTTTCTTCCTTTGTTCCACCTCTTCGCTTCAGGCACAGACATACTCCAATGAGGAGATCGTCATCAGTGGACTTGGGTTCGCCAGGTTTGCAGTGACTATGGTTCCGGAAAAGAGTTTTTCCGATCATCCGGACGCACGCCGCTGGCTGAGGATAATAGACCGAAACCTTTGCTGGAGTGGTGTGTTTCTAGTTACAGATTCACGATATAGAACTTGCCGGACTGCCAGTGGTGATCAAGTTGACATGAAAATACTGCTCAAGCTGGAACGCAAGGTTTCAGATACCGGGACTTTAGTCTCAAAACATTTAATGCTGACTGTAGCCGATAACGATGGCTTGCCGTTGAGAAGTGTGAGGAATCTTGATTTGCCTTTACGCAAAAATCGCTTCCGGGAAGCTGAATTAATGGATTTGATAAACAACATGTCGGCACAGCTCACCGGACTTGAAGGGGTGCTGGGAAGTACAATTGCCTTTACACTCAAACAACCGAAACGACGTAAAATCATTGCAAGAATAAATACACACGGAAAGAAATTGGCGGCAATATCAAAAAATTCGTCGATCAGTTTGCTGCCAAGTTGGAGTCCGCAAGGCGATGCCATTGTCTATACGACTCTAAGTCGAACTGGCACAGCCATTATCTATAATAATTTTAAGAATCGTCCCGTAAAATTACTTCGCTCAAACACATCTGCTACACGTGCCTCAAATAATTTTTTAAGTGTCAGCGGCGGCAGTTGGTTTTCCAGGGGACGTAAACTGGTTGTGACTCTCAGTCGCAGAGGGAACACAGATTTGTATTCCTTTGACCGTCAAAAAAGAAAGGAGACACGTTTGACAACACACCGGTCGATTGATACGGTTCCAGATTTGTCTGCGGATAATCAGCATCTGATATTCGTCTCAGACCGTACAGGCCATGAACAAATTTTTTATTTGCAGTTGGGTACAAAAATTCCGTTTCAACTCACTTTTGGTCGAGGTAGCAGCAGTGATCCTGCCTGGTCTCCGGACGGAACTCTCATCGCTTATTCCAAAATCAGCAACGGACACAGCCAAATCAATTTGATGGATCCGTTTACCGGTGAAGACCACTCGCTCACCAAAGGTCGTTACAATTCGGAGCAGCCCGCATGGTCTCCGGATGGTCGTCAAATCGCTTTCGTATCTTCCTCAACGGGTGTAGACAAATTGTATATTATGTTTGTGGATGGAACAGGGCGGCGGCGGCTTACACGTACGCCAAAAGATTTTGCTGAAGGCTCTCCCACCTGGACTGCAAGAAAATTTTGATGCAAATAAATGATTGGCAGTCTGAACTGGAAGCAAAAGCAATCCGGAAAGAAAAACAAAAAGCTCGTGAAATCCGCAAATCGCAATGGTGGAAAAACCGAAGAGCGATCAATATTTGTCATTACTGTGAAACACCCACTCCTGCGCGCCAGTTGACGATGGATCATGTGGTGCCTTTAGCACGTGGTGGACGAAGCGTAAAATCAAATTTGGTGCCGTGCTGCAAATCCTGTAATAACCAGAAAAAAAATTTGTTGCCCATTGAATGGGTGGAGTTCCTCGAAAAAATCAGAAAAAAATAATATCCGTTTTTTTTAACAAAATAATTTTGGTCTTAGTTTCTGAATTTCCAGCCTTTTATTTTTTTCCATCCCCTTTTAGAATATTTCAGCAATTATAAACTTTACAAGTGCTGTGTTCGTTGATACCATAACCGCCATAATAAACGAGGTTGTTTTTAGTTGATTGTCAGCAAGTACACATTTATTCTGAGTTCAGTCATATTCTTTCAATAAAAAAATAAGATGAATAACAAATTTAATAGACAGAGCAAGCGATTTGGGGCTGGTAGAAAAAACAAAGCAAAAGGTGGTAAAAACTCCAACAAAGGCCTACCTTCCAGTGAGGAAATTGAACTTGCAACACAGGCATTTCTCAAAAAAGGCGGAGAAATTGAACGGATTTCACAGAATCCGGGAGCTTCTCAAAATGAAGTCTATCGTGCAAACCTCGAACCTGATTCCCGACTCGGGATGGGCACTTTGGTAGACGATTCCTGGGACTGTTGGGAAAACAAGGATTATGAGACAAACCCCAGCGGTTCGACAATCTGATCTTTGAATTTTTGCTTTAATTTCAAAAAATATCTAAGCTCTCCTGAAAAGTTTAGCGGTTAATTATATCCTCTGTTGAACTCCATTCCGAGTTGTAATTTCTGCAGGACAACTTTGTGGAAAGACCGTTTCTTTTTTTGAAATTTCATATTTTTTCAGCAGGACAGCTTAACGCTAACTCCAGTTTGCAGCAGATCAGTTTTTTTTCTCCTTCCACCTTGATCTGTCAGTCCATCTCTACAAAATTTCCCTCAATTCCTTCTTTTTTCTGTAGCTGAGCCTACTGGCACAGTTTTTGTTGTATTTGAATAAAGCACATTCATTAATCCGTTTTAGTTTTAAGGATTGGAGATTCAAACAAATCCACCTTAAACCCAAAGCGGGCAACATTCGTTATTCAAAACCATGTCACGAAAATTATACCTGATTGCAATGATTGGAATTCTGATTTTTTTCAAGAGTCATGTTCTTGCAGTCACATTATCTGCAGACTTAAAGACACTTGAAGCAGAGACACTCCCGCTGGCATCATTTTTATTTGCACAACTGGACCCGATGCGTGTGGGTTGGCATAACAAGCCCAATGGAAACGAGTTTAAAGACTTGCAGCCGAATGAAAAAAAGCCGGTTGGATCTTTATTTGTGCAGCTTCGGCCACGTAAATTTGAAGGTGAATATCAACTGGCTCTTCGTATTTTGAGGGACGGTCCACACCAGTTTTTACGCATACGCGAATTTACAGACGGGAAGCCGCTGAATCACAAACGTTATATAACCATACCTTTTGAATACCTGATTGGCGCAATCCAAGGCGGAGCCTTGCGAAAACTATTTCCGAATGACCACGTTGAATTTGGAGGATGGCGGCATCAAACGACTTATGGCTGGGAAACAACAGAATTGATCGCAAAATCTTTTACCAAAACCGGAAAACACACTTTTCCTCAGGAAGTTTACAAGCAGGGGGAAACAGTAACCATTCCCTGGAATAGTTTGCGTTCCGATTTAGAACTGCAACCTTTAGCAGTCCGTGAACCTCTCTTCATCAAAAAAGACGATTCCGGATTACGTTTTGCTTTTTATCGGATTCAACCCGGCGATACTCTTTACTCCGCAGTAGTAATCCGTTTCCTTGGTGAAACCAAGCATTACATCCGCAGTCAAAATGCCAGTGATTTATTGATTTTGAACGGACTTGCGGATGCACACCAGCTTTCACAGGGTCAACTAATAAAAATCCCTTTGGAATGGATCAGTCCTGAATATTTGCATCAGGTACCAAGTATTTACCGCAACTCCAATGAATTAAATGCAGAGGCAAAAAACACTTCACCACAGCGTCAGTCACCAACTGATGTCAGCCAACCTCCTGTAAACAAGCTTTACCAATCAAGCATTATCAGCCTGCGCTAAAATAATGAAGCTACATTTTTTCATTCTCTCTCTTGTACTGTCTGTATTATTTGGACTTGCTGACAGTACATTTGCAAAATCTCCAAAAACATCAAACTGGAAGAGTTTCCGTTTGGAGTATCAAAGTACCGGAAACTCGGAAATGCTGGTCGGCTGGAATGGCAAGCGACTCGTTGTTAAACTCAAGCCGCAGCGTGGAGAAGGTGGTTTTAGTTTGGCAAGAAGAGTTCTGGAACCAAAATATAGAAGCCTGAAAACTATCCGAAAATACAGTTCATCTCGGCGCCTGTACAGAAATCGTTTCATAACTTTTCCGTTCAAGGTTGTTAACAATATTATCCGCAGCTCTGCACTTAAGGCCGTGTTCTTCAAAGACAAAGCAGACAACGAATTTTGGAAACATCGAGTAACCTATGCCTGGGAGACTACCACCCTGATTGCGGGGTTGTTCACTAAAAAAGCAATAAAGGCCGGACATTTGGTGCGCTACAATAAAATGCGCAGGAATGGGGATATTCTCCAAAAAGGAGATATAATAAAAATCCCCTGGAAGTGGATTAGTCCTGAATTGTCACTGCGTCAAGTTGCCGTGAAGCCGCCTTTAAAACTAAATCAAGATACTTCAGGAAAATTTTATGCGCATTATCAGATGAAACCTGGTGAAACCCTTTACACATCAGTTGTGATCCGTTTTACCGGACGACTGTTGAATGATGAGGTGAATCAGATTGCCAATAAATTACTAAAATTAAATAAAATTCCAGACGCAAAACTTGTTCAAAGTCAACAAAAAATAATAATTCCTCTTGAGTGGTTGAGTGAGGAATACCTTGGCCATCAGACGAAGGAGATGTTTTCCGGAAAAAGCTCTTCTGC
>DTUH01000202.1 GCA_012964265.1 Candidatus Lambdaproteobacteria bacterium | reverse complement strand
ATCATTCTGTGAAATTTCGCTTTATCTGAGAAAGTGACATTATCTGAATACAAAAAACCTTTGATTTTAAGTTCGGCCAATATTATGATCATATTAACAGGAAGATGTTCTCCAATCAACTTTTAACCCATCAAATGACTCTTTTATCTGAAACTACTCTTACTCAAGATTCTGAAACTTTCTTTGCAAACGAATTAAAAGAAGGTAATGAGCATGCGAAAAAGCGTGTTTCTTTTCATACACTTGGATGCCGGCTTAATCAGTCTGAAACCGATGTGTTAGCCCGCAGTTTTGAAAAGCAGGGTTACAGAGTGGTTCCGGAAACTGAATCCGCAGACGTTTGCGTAATCAATACCTGCACAGTCACTGAACATAGTGACGCAAAAAACCGTCAGGCAATTCGGACACTTCACCGTTTAAATCCGAAGGCGTTAATAGCAGTCGTCGGCTGTTATGCTCAAATAAATCCGGAGGCTATTGCAGACATTGAAGGCGTACGTCTTGTAGTCGGCAGTGAAGAAAAAATGCGGATAACAAATTATTTGGAACAAGCACATTCTGCAAGTGTACCATTAATCATCCGCCCTAAAATTACAAAAAAAACCTTTACTGCGCCAGTTGTTCCTCACAGCTCAGTATTTTTAGCCAAAAACCCTCGAAAACAGAAAAAGGTTTTAGAGCGTGACTGGCTTTCCGCTAACTCAGTGCCCCGACAAAACACACGTGCATCGCTAAAAATACAGGACGGCTGTGATTTCATGTGCTCGTTTTGTATCATACCATTTGCAAGAGGTCGTTCCCGTTACCGTGAATTCTCGAATTTGCAGGAAGAAGCCACGATGCTGGTTAAAGAAGGCGTTCGCGAAATTGTGATTACCGGTGTGAACGTGGGAACTTATAAAACCGGAAAACGGACTCTTGTGGAGGTAGTAGATTTTCTCAACACTCTTCCGGGACTGTCCCGCATCCGGATCAGTTCCATCGAACCAACAACCGTTCCGGAAATACTTTTTCAATATATGAAAGACGAACAGCATAAACTGGTTCCGTTTTTTCATCTGCCTTTACAATCCGGATCTGATTCTATTTTACAAAAAATGAAGCGCCGTTATTCTGCTGATGAATATGCTGAAGAAATCTGGAAAGCTTATGAAACTGTTCCGGATTTGAGCCTCGGTACTGATGTGATGGTTGGTTTTCCCGGCGAAAGCGAATCAGAATTTGAAAGTACATTAAATTTATTGGAAAAACTGCCGCTAACGTATTTTCATGTTTTTCAGTTTTCTGCCCGTAAAGGAACGCCGGCTTTCCAGATGAACGAAAAACTTCCTCCCCAGATCAAACAGAAACGGAGTGAAATTTTGCGAATCTTAAGCACAAAAAAACGACATCTCTTTCATCAGCGATTTTTGGGACAAACCAGGAAGGTGCTTTGGGAATCCCGAAAACAGGATGGATTTTTCAGTGGATACACCGACAATTATATCAGGGTTGTACTGGACGAAAATGATGAAACTGATTATCGGAATCAACTTTTTCCTGTTGAGTTGAATTCGCTTAGAGGGCAGACTATGCTCGGAAAAATCAAAATATAGTTTTTAGTTTTAGCCACGGATAAAACGGATAAAACGGATAAAACGGATAAAATAATTCACGGATTCATCATTGTAAATCTACGGCAAAAATAACATTCAAAAGTTGCAAAATGCTAACTATTGTAAGTTGGAATATTCAGTATGGAAAAGGCGTGGATGGTCGCATTGACTTATCCAGAATTGCGGATGTGATTCGCCGGGATGGTTTGCCTGATGTGTTGTGTTTACAGGAAGTCTCAAGATGTGATCCGGACACAGACAACGGGAGGGATCAAGTTAATGAACTGCAAAAGCTTTTTCCGGACTACGAACTTTTTTACGGAGCCGCGCATGATCGCTGTGGTGGAAAAGACGGTGGTCGCCGTCAATTCGGAAATTTGGTCTTGACCCGCCATTCGCCTGTTCAGGTGCTACATCATTTATTACCCTCGCCTGCAGATTCAACCGCAAAATTTATGGCAAGGCAGACAACCGAAATGGTAATCCGGACAAGTTCCGGGGAATTACGGATGATGAACACACACCTTGAGTTTTTCTCTGAAAAACAGCAACTGGCACAAATACAGCGCATCCGTGAGATACACACAGAAGCCTGCGCTCAGTTTCGTGAACCAGGACTTAATTTACCTAATTCGCCGTTTGAACGTGTTGAACGTCCGGAAAAAATGGTTATTTGCGGTGATTTTAATTTCGTTCCGGACAGTGATTCACATCGGCTGATGACTGCACCAATGTCAGCGGAAACACCCGACATTGTTGATGCATGGTATGCAGCGTATCCTGACAAATCCCGGAGTCCAACCTGTGGAATCTTTGATCATAAACAATGGAAAAAAGGCCCGCATTGCCGCGATTATTTTTTTCTCAGTCAAAATCTAGTTAAGCAAATTCAGGACGTTTCGGTCAACACTGAGACGGACGCCTCTGATCACCAACCGATCCGTTTAATTTTAGAGGTGTGAAATGTCACGCGGGATATTTATGCTGTTGACAACCATAATTGTAGGCTGCTCCGGAACAAAAACAATGCGTGAAATTCCCCTTTCAGACAGTCAGTATTACGTATCCTGTCCTCCTCATGTATTTTACTGTTACCGAAAATCCGAGCTAATCTGTCACAGTGGATATCGTGTTTTAACAGTTGCACGCTGGGAAGATAATCCGGAAATGATTATAGAATGTCAATAATTTTACAGGGTAAAGAAACTTTAAAACCTCAACCAATTATGGATTAAAAAGGAGAGGGTTGTAATGGTGTGCGGTTTGCACAACTCTGGGTAAGAAAATAATGAAGAATAATTTTCCTAATCTGCTTGCAAATAACAAACTGGCTTACTATAATCATAAGATGCGCTTTTTTTCAATGCATCTGTTTTCTTAATACTTTTGAATTAACTTTTCACGAATAAACCATGCAGAGAAGATCATTTTCAGATTTTCTTCTGGTCTTTGGTAAAGAATGTCAAATATCAGCCCGTATACACTGGTTATAGCTGATTGTTTAGAGTCGCTCGCCGATGTCAAATCGGACGAATCCAACTGTGATGAAAAGCATGCGATGCAGCTACTGATCAACATGCTCCAGGGCAGAATGCTGGAACACATCAAACAGCGTGTCAGCAAATATTATAAATTAGAACCAGAAGCGCTGAATGAGGAATTCTCCGTTTCACTGATTGAGGTATTTGCTGAAATATTTGGTTTATTTCGAGATAAATTTGAAGAAATGCCCTGGCTGGTCAACAAAATCGCAAGCCGTATTGTGGAAGTTGAAACGGGGAATGGTTCAAAAACAGAAAGGCGCATCAATCAACTTTACCTCTCCATCTTCTGTAAATATTTCGAATATAAAAACATCGAAAAAATAATCTCCACCCTGCAAACAGACCCGCGCATCCAGCGCGCAATTATCACAGCAATTCCCACCTCCGCACTTTCACAGCAAACTATCAGCCCGACAAGTTTAAGAAGCTGATTGAAGTTCACAACCTGCTTGAAATACACTTACAATTATAAGTCATACTGGACAACTCAGAACATTCCGTTGCTGAGCTAAGAGTAAAGAAAACGACAATACACATTAAACTGCTCAGCCTTTACTGATTATTTCCAGCATCTTTTCGCCGATTTCAGCCGGTGTTTTCAACACGTGAATTCCTGCTTCCCGCAATGCAATCATTTTTTCAGCAGCAGTACCGTGACCGCCGGAAATAATTGCGCCGGCATGTCCCATACGACGGCCGGGAGGTGCTGTTTGTCCGGCAATGAAACTTACAATGGGTTTGGAAACATTATCTTTGGCAAAAGCAGCAGCCTCTTCTTCCGCGTCTCCGCCAATTTCGCCTATCATTACAATGGATTCTGTTTGTTCATCCTGCTCAAAAAGTTTCAGGCAGTCAATGAAATTTGTTCCATTCACCGGATCTCCGCCAATACCGATGCAGGTTGACTGCCCCAGGCCGACTCGAGTGATCTGGCCAACAGCTTCGTAAGTCAGAGTTCCGGAACGTGAAACAATGCCGACGGAACCTGTTTTGTGAATCAGACCCGGCATGATACCAATTTTACATTGCCCCGGAGTGATGATGCCCGGACAGTTTGGCCCGATCAAGCGCGATCCTTTTTGTCGTACAAACGAAACCGCGCGTATCATATCCACAACTGGAACACCTTCCGTTATGGCCACAATCAACGGTATTTCCGCATCTGCTGCTTCCATGATGGCATCTGCCGCAAAAGGTGGGGGAACAAGTATCATTGAAGCATTTGCTCCGGATGCTTTGACTGCTTCCTGAACTGTATTAAAAATCGGTACACCTTCAAAAACTTGACCTCCTTTTCCAGGTGTGACTCCGGCGACTACGTTTGTTCCGTAATCCTTACAACCGCTAGTGTGGAGCATTCCCTGAGATCCTGTGATTCCCTGCACCAGTAATTTTGTATTGTTGTCGATTAGAACAGACATAATATCCTGAAAAAATTTGGGGAAGAAAATTTATTGAATTCGTAGTATAAAAGACATCACTTAATCAATCAAGGAATCAGACAGTATCTGCAAATATTCTGACAATTACTGTAAATTACATTCCCGTGTGTTTAATAATACCTAAATTTCCAAAATTGTAGAACCTGTTGTCTTACGACTTTGCAAAGCACGGTGAGCATTTGCTGCATCTTTCAGGGGATATGTTTTATTAATAGATATTGATAGTCCACCTCTTATTGCTTCGAACAAGGGAGAGCTAATTTCCTCAGTAAGCTCAGTTGTTGCTGTGTGTGGAGCCAAACTTGGTCTGGTAACATATAGAGCCTTTTTTGCCAACACTGCTAATGCTAACTCAGCAGGAGGGCCTGAAGCAGCGCCAAAAGACACCAAAACACCAAAAGGTGAAAGACACTTTAAAGATCCATCAAACGTATCTGCGCCAACACCGTCAAACACAACCGGGACACCTTTTCCGTCTGTTATCTCTTCAACCCCCGCAGTGAAATCTTCACGAGTGTAATTTATAGTATGATGGCATCCGTGAGCCTTAGCTATCCCAGCTTTTTCATCTGAGCTTACAGTGCCTATAACTTCAACACCAAGTTTATTCAGCCACTGACAAGCGAAAAGACCGACACCCCCTGCAGCCGCATGAAACAATACAGTTTGACCTTTTTTAACAGGAAAGGTTTTGTTGATTAGATATGATACAGTCAAACCTTTCAATAGTATTGCTGCTGCCTGAGAGTCAGAAATATAATCAGGTAATTTAATTAACCTGTCTGCCGGGTATAAACGACTCTCTGCATAGGAGCCTGGTGGTCCCATAACATAGCCAACCCGATCACCAACCTTAACATTTACTACATCTTCTCCAATTGTTTCTACTACACCTACGCCCTCCATGCCTATGCCAGATGGCAGGCTTAGAGGGTAGATTCCAGACCTCTGATAAACATCGATGAAATTCAATCCAACTGTTTTTTGTTCAATTCGGACTTCATTTCTACCTGGATGATGCAGGGAAATTTCTTCCCACTTCATGACCTCTGGGCCACCATATTCATAAATAAGAATTGAATGCGACATTGAATTTTACTCTCAAATATTGATTATATTTTCAATTTCCATTTGATAGACATCATCTCTCCCTGAAATAATTAAGCCTATTTAACCGTCCTGAGAATTAAAAGCAGAACCGGACCTATTAAGAGTATCACACCTGTTGATGAAAATGCCCAAAACCAGGCCTCAGAGTTGTTATGACCTCCAAAAGCATTTAGAAC
The DNA here is from genome assembly GCA_012964265.1 of Candidatus Lambdaproteobacteria bacterium. Taxonomy (GTDB): domain Bacteria; phylum SAR324; class SAR324; order SAR324; family NAC60-12; genus Arctic96AD-7. The sequence goes on along the minus strand of DTUH01000202.1, from coordinate 3,708 downwards.
TAATCCAAATCCAATCGGTCCCAGAAAGGAACCAATGAAACCGATGCTTGAATGAACCGCCATTGTTACTCCACGATTTTCCTCTGAAGCACTCTCAATTACGCCAGTGGTAATTGAAGCAGAATCTCCTGTGACAAAACATCCATAAACAAGGACGAGTAAAATCAGCAATGGTGCAGAGAGACCAATGCTATTTCCAACCACAATCGCTAAAACTGCAGAAAGACACATGATGCCGACTACGATCCTTGTTCTTCCGTAACGCATTGCCAATTCATTGCCGATGATGCTGGATGGCATTCCAAGTAAAACCCCAAAAAATACAATAACCGAAGGCTGAATATTGAGTCCGTCAGAAACACCTGAAAGTGCAAATGCAAGGTAGACTACAATCCAGGAGCGGAATGCAAATAGTTCATAATTATGAGAGGAATAGCAGGCAATCCATCCCATTGCGTTAGAATTTCTTAATACCGGCCTGAAGTCAAGTGAACGCAGACCTGAACGAGATCCAATATGATTGGGACGACTTTCCAAGACTTTAGATACGATCAACAGAGCCAACAAAGCACATAGGCCTGCAATCCAGAAAGCCGTTTCCCATGGAAACCATTCCAGGATTGAACCACCGATCAAGAATGATAGTGCACTGCCGGCGCCAAATGAGGCCGTATAAAACGATGTTGCACGAATCCTTGATGTCCCAGAGAGTCGGTCTGTCAGGGCTTTAAGCCCCGGCATATAGGTGCCTGCCAAACCTATTCCTCCCAGTGCCCTAAATAAAATAGCGCTCCAGTAACCCTCAACAAACAGTGCGAAACCGATACAACTGATTAGAGTTATCAAAACTCCGGAAATGTAAATTTTTTTTGCATCGATCCAATCTGTAAGGCTGACCAGGATCATGACAGAAATCATGTATGAACCATAGTAGATCCCGCTGATCCAACCTGCGTCTACACTGTCCAGTTTCCATTCTTCAAAGAAAAAAGGAAGCATGGATGAAAACGTAAAGACTCCCTGCATTGTCAGTATTTCTGCAATGCAAATCCAGAATATGATGCGTATCGAAGATTTCTCTTGAAAAAGTGGCTTGGTTGTCATGTTTTTGACAAAAAATCATGACCTAAACGAATATGACAAGGCTTTGTATATTCCTGTGAGTATGGTTAAGAAACCGGCAATTATCAATAACAGACAAATCGGCCGCGATAGATATTCCAGCACATCGTAATGAACCATCTGCATACCCTGAGCAAAATTCTGCTCACCGATTTTTCCCAGTATAATTCCAAGCACAATACCAGGGATAGAATAACCGGATCGTCTCAATAAAAAGCCCATTATTCCTGCACCAAACATTATTATCACATCAAGCACCAGGCCGCGTCCAATATAAGAGCCAATACTTGCCAGCAGCAAAATCATTGGAGCCAAAAATTGAAAAGGAATTTTTAATAGATACAATATCGTCTTTGTTTCAATTAATCCGATGAAGAGGATAGATAAGTTTGCATAAAACATTGCAGCAAAAACGATCCATATCAGTTCAGGTGAATTATAAAATACCATTGGGCCAGGCTCCAGATCATGCATCTGGAAGACTCCCACCATTAGGGCAGTCATTGCACCTCCAGGGAGTCCAAGTGCCAACAACGGAATCATGGCCGCACCCGTTGCAGCATTATTTGCGGTTTCAGATGAAATCACCCCTTCCAAATTACCTTTGCCAAATGATTCTTTATTCTTGGACCATCGTACTGCTTCACCATAACCCATAAATGCCGCAAGGGTTGCTCCGATTCCAGGAAGAATTCCACAAAAAAATCCGACCAGCATTGATCTTATCACCGCTATTTTATATGTCCAGAGTTCTAATATAGTAGGAAAATCCAAACTCATTTTAGGGGCTTCATACATGCCGATAGCTTTTTTTTCTGCTTGTACAAATATTTCAGACACTGCGAAAAAACCCATAATTGCGGGAACAAAGGCGATGCCTGCCGCCAGATCAGCAAAACCGAAATTGTAACGATTGATTCCTCCAACCGGGTCCTGACCAATTGTAGCTATTAACAGGCCGAGCAACACAGACATCCATCCCTTCCACATTGTCCTGCCTCCAACTGAGGAAGCTACGGCCAGTCCGAAAAAAACCAGGGCAAAAATTTCTGGTGGCCCAATATTGGAGATTGCCCAGTTCGCCAGAGGTTCTGTTGCCGCCATCATGATCAACGCAGATGAAACACCGCCGATAGCAGAACACAAAACTGCTGCCCCAACTGCTTTTCCAGATTGACCTTTGCGGGTCATAGGATACCCGTCGAACGCTGTTGGAGCATTTTCAGGAGCACCGGGAATATTAAACAGTATTGCCGTAATTGCTCCACCGTAGGTACCTGTGCAGTAAATCACGGCAAAAAGCATAACTCCTTGAGCCGGCTCAAGACTGGCTGTGAAAGGCAAGAGGATTGCTGCAAGAGTTAACATGCTAATGCCGGGAATGGCACCAAACAACATCCCTCCAATTACACCAAAAATAAAAATTCCAATTGAAAAAGGATCTCCAAAAAGAGCGATGCTGCCGGCGATAAAGTTGTCAATCATGTCGGCCTTAAAAATTAAGCGATTGGTGCAGTTTGGTATTTAAAGTCAACATAAACGCACTGAAATCATAGAATGGTGATATGTTGCCCTGGGGAAGTGGAGCATTGAGGATTACCATGAACAAAAATATAAGCAGAAAGTAAATGAATAATGTAATACCTATAACCCATTTTATTCGTTTTTCACCCAGGAGTACAATTATAAGAACGATGAAAACGGGTGTCGCCGAATAGAATCCTACTGGTTTTAGCGACCATGCAAATATGAGAGGCATAGCCAATATTGCTATCAATTTCTTGATAGAGCCAATTCCATCATAGGAAATGTCTTCTTCCTGATCGGTTATGCCAACCCGTCCCTGCTGGGCCTCTGAACCTTTTTTGTAAAGGTGCAAAAAATTTCCTAGTGTAACCAGTAAAAGAAGTCCCAATACAACTCTGGGCCATCCTGTGGCACCGAATTTATATATTTCTATTTCCTGACTAAACTCAAAAGAGTAACCAAAAAAGACAACCACAATAGTTAACCAGATTAGGGTTTCAACTTTGTGGCTTGTCTTTAACTTGGACATAAGCAACTTTCGGAATTTTTGGGAAGTGTGTCAGGTTGGAAAACACCTGACACGATTTAGAAAAGGAGATTTTGAGGTTTAAGAAAATTTGAGAAAGGAACTATTTAAGTTTCAGACCCATAGTTTTATAGACCGCTCGATATTGTGCAATGGTACTGGTAATCAGTTCCTTTGCACCGGCTGTGTCACGGTAGCTATCTATCACGGTCATGTATTTTGAATCATTGAATTTTTGATAGCTGTCCTGGCAATATCCTCGCTGGAATGCCCATTGCAGCCACTTCACACGATCAGACGGCGCTTTTGCATTAACGAAAAATCCGCGGAAGCGTAAAAGAGGCTCAAAGTTCATGCCCACTTCTCTATGAGTCGGGACATCAGCAAAGACGGATGGCCGTTCGTTAAAAATGGTCAGGATTGGCTTAAATTTACCTGCGTCAAGAAACTTACGAACATCACCGGGTTGCTCGAACAGGGCATCAACCTGTCCTCCTAGAAGTGCACCGTAACGGGGTGCACCCTTATCAAAG
>DTUH01000201.1:537-2031 GCA_012964265.1 Candidatus Lambdaproteobacteria bacterium | reverse complement strand
GGAAGCAAACCGCAATGAGGTTTTTGACCGTGAGATCATGAATGAATTTGGTGAATTCGGTTTTTTGGGTTCGACCATTCCGGAAGAATATGGAGGAGTTGGAGCAAGTTATGTATCGTATGGTTTAATTGCCCGTGAAGTAGAGCGGGTGGATTCCGGATACCGCTCGACCATGAGTGTGCAGTCCAGTTTGGTGATGTTTCCGATATATGCATACGGCAGTGAGGAACAGCGCAAAAAATATTTGCCAAAACTGGCAAACGCAGAATTGATTGGCTGCTTTGGGTTGACCGAACCAAATCACGGTTCTGATCCGGGCAGTATGGAAGCACGTGCGAGGAAAGTTGATGGCGGATTTCAACTGACCGGAAACAAAATGTGGATTACAAATTCACCAATTGCTGATGTTTTTGTGGTGTGGGCAAAAAACGATGAGGGTATAATTCGCGGCTTCATTCTGGAAAAAGGCATGAAAGGTCTGAGTACACCTAAAATTGTAGGAAAAATGTCATTGCGAACTTCCATTACAGGTGAAATCGTAATGGACAATGTCTTTGTTCCAGACGAAAATGAACTCCCCAACGTATCCGGACTCAAAGGTCCATTCGGTTGTCTGAACCGTGCCCGTTTCGGAATTGCCTGGGGAACGCTTGGTGCTGCGGAATTTTGCTGGATGCAGGCACGGCAATATACATTGGACCGGATTCAGTTTGGACGCCCGTTGGCAGCAAACCAGTTAATACAAAAAAAGCTGGCCGACATGCAAACTGAAATCACACTCGGTCTGCAGGGAGTTTTGCAAATGGGACGCTTGATGGATCAGGGGAAGTGCGCTCCGGAGTTGATCTCGTTGATGAAACGTAACAATTGCGGAAAAGCCCTGGAAATTGCCAGACTCGCCCGTGATATGCACGGAGGTAATGGAATTTCCGATGAATTTCATGTCATTCGTCATCTGATGAATCTTGAAACGGTAAACACTTATGAAGGAACACATGATGTACATGCCCTGATTCTTGGACGGGCGCAAACCGGAATTCAGGCGTTTTTTTAAGTGATAATTATTTAAGATGTTCGCATTATTGTCTAATTTGCTGCGATCCCCTATAACGTAATGGGAGTTGAAGTTTCGGGTTCATGCAACTCAGAAAATGTTTCAACGTGAAGTTGAGGAAACTGATATAATTAATGTACTTGAAAAAGGAATTATCATCGAATCTCATGAGGATGACTATCCTTTTTCAAGTGTCCTCATAAACGGATTATCTGAGACTGAAATGAACTTGCACATTGTTGTGGGAATCGATTCTGGTTTCAAGTGTTTATATTTGATTACAGTGTACAAACCTGATGTTGAAAGATGGACAAACAATTTTAGTGAAAGGATAAACAAATGAAATGTGCAATCTGTAGAAATGGGGTAACACAAAAAGGTCGAATCACCGTTGTACTCGAAAAAGACAAAACAACTTTAGTTTGTAAACATCTTCCAGC
>DTUH01000201.1:0-498 GCA_012964265.1 Candidatus Lambdaproteobacteria bacterium | reverse complement strand
GAATTTGTATCGCCAGACACAAACCGTGAACTGCTTGCTAAAGCAAAAGAAGCTCTACAGCGTGGAGTAGATTTAGAAATGTTACGTTTTGCAGCCTAACATGAATGCTTACAAGAAATGCTAATTCAAGCAGAACCTCTCAAAAGATTAGTCACTGCCATTCTAATAAAAGGGGGTAGCAGCGACGAAGAAGCACAAGTGGTAGCAGATCATCTGGTTCGTTCCAATTTGGCAGGACACGACAGTCACGGTGTGGGAATGCTCCAGCTTTATGTACGGATGCTCAAAGAGGAATTGCTGAAGCCCAACCAAAAACCGAAACTTGTTAAAGCAGACGGTTCGATCTTGATGTTTGACGGTCAGCGTGGTTACGGTCAGGCCGTCGGTAAAATGGCCATGGAACGGGCGATTGAGAAATGCCGTGAATCCGGACTGGTTTTGATGACACTCCGAAACACGCACCACCTTGGACGCATTGGGACCTACGGAGAGCAAAGC
>DTUH01000200.1 GCA_012964265.1 Candidatus Lambdaproteobacteria bacterium | reverse complement strand
GCAGGGTGTAGATTCCAATTACAGCACCGATCTCTTCACGCCGATTTTAGCAGGCATCAGCGAAGTCACCGGACAGGAAGACTCCGGCGGGGATGTTGGTGTGGCTTACAGAGTAATTGCCGATCATTTACGCTCGCTTAGTTTTGCTATTGCGGATGGCGCGTTTCCTTCCAACGAAGGACGTGGTTATGTTTTACGGCGCATGTTAAGACGTGCTACGCGCTACGGAAGGGTGTTGAACATGCACGAGCCGTTTATTTACAAACTGGTTCCTGTACTTGCTGAAGTGATGGGAGATGCTTTTCCGGAAATAAACAAACAGCAAAAACACGTCCAAAATGTAATTCAGGCAGAGGAGACCAGTTTCGGGTTGACCCTCGATCGTGGGCTGGAAATTTTTGAAAAAATGGTCTCAACTCCGGAAACTAAAGCTGCTGAGCAACTATCCGGAGAAGATGTTTTCAAGCTCTATGATACTTACGGATTTCCTGTCGATTTGACAAGGTTGATGTGTGAAGAACGTGGTATCGGAACGGACGAAAACGGTTTTGATAAATTGATGCAGGAACAGCGTACACGAGCACGTGAGGCAGGAAAATTCAAGGCGACACTTGATGAGTGGACAGAAATTTCGGCTGGTCAGGATTCAAAATTTGTGGGCTACGATATCTTACGGACAGAGTCAAAATTGCGGCGCCATTCCCGCAACGATCAGGGACAATGGCAGTTTATTTTGGATATAACTCCTTTTTACGCTGAGTCCGGAGGTCAAGTCGGTGATCACGGAACACTTGAGCAAAATAGAAAAAAATGGAACGTGGTTGATGTCCAGAAACAGGGAGATTCTATCATCCATTTTTGTGAAGAAGTAAATCCCGAAGCTAAAAATGCATCTCCGGATTTCACTCCGGACGCTTCTCCAATGACCGCCGTGGTTAATGCAGAACTTCGTTTATCAACAACCAATAACCATACAGCCGCGCATTTGATGCACGAGGGGCTGAAGCAGGTTTTGGGTGAGCACGTGAATCAGGCCGGTTCATTGGTCAATCCGGAGATATTGCGTTTTGACTTCACTCATTTTGAAAAAGTCACAGAGCGACAACTGGAAGAAATAGAGAATATTGTCAACTCCGTGATTCGCGATAACATCCCCACTGATATTTACGAAACCCCTTTTCAGGAAGCGCTTGATTCCGGAATCACCGCCTTGTTCGGCGAAAAATACGGAGATGTCGTTCGTGTAGTAAAAGTATCTGATTTCTCAGAAGAACTTTGCGGCGGTTGTCATGTTAAAGCCACCGGTCAAATCGGTCAATTCAGGATTTTTTCAGAAGAGGCGATTGCTTCCGGAGTGCGGAGAGTTGTAGCCGTAACAGGCCGACAAGCTGAATTGATGAGTCAGGAACAAGGACGTGTCGCACGTTCCTTGCGCCAATTGATGAATGTTCCGGAAGCACAAGTTCCGGAAATGGTCGAAAAACTTGCTGAAGATAAAAGGAAACTTGAAAGAGAACTTCAAACGTTGCGAAGTGATGCCGCTCTTGCAGGAGTGTCAGAATTGATCGCACAAGCTGAAGAAGTTGAAGGCGTGTTGGTTTTGGCCAAAATAATTGAGGTTGATTCCGCGGACACGCTGCGGAACATGGGGCAGGCTCTTCGGGAAAAAATGCCTTCAGGAATAGCTTGGCTGGCAACCTCGATGTCCGGAAAAAGCACCTTGCTCTGTGTCGTTACAGATGATTTGATTGCACGAGGATTCAAGGCCGGTGAATTGGTAAATGCTGTAGCGCTGCTTGCAGATGGACGCGGTGGAGGGAAGCCGAACATGGCACAAGCTGGAATAAAAGCTCCCGAAAAACTTGCTGAAGCATTGGCTACTGCACCTGTTCTTGTGCGTGAAAAACTGGCAAATTAACTGATGCAATTCGAAACATTCATAGGCAGACGGTATCTTTTTTCTCCTCGGCGGGATCGTTCGATTTCAGTCATCACCTGGATTTCGATTGGAGGTGTGGCTTTGGGCGTTGTTGCGCTCATTGT
>DTUH01000199.1 GCA_012964265.1 Candidatus Lambdaproteobacteria bacterium | reverse complement strand
GTATTCCTGGGATCATATACGAGGACACAAGGATCGTCTTGGGGAACGCTCCCTTGTTACGGCATCCGGAATTATCCAGTTTTTCACCGGTTTAGGATTGATAATTTCCGGAATACCTTTACTGCTTTATGGCGCGGATGTTTTAGATTTTCCGCGTGAAATTCATTTATTATTGACCTTTGTCCTGGCCGGTAGTTTGATCTTACATAAATTTTCCAAAAAATAAACGTCAACGATTTTTCCACTCCATTCAAACAACACTGCACACACAATGTCTTCTTCAACTAACAAAATCAAATTGATGGACACCACCCTGAGGGATGGTGAGCAGACGCAGGGAGTCTCATTCACGCCTCCGGAAAAGTCCAATATTGCCAAAACTCTGTTGAAACAATTGCGTGTTGATCGTATCGAAGTCACTTCAGCTAGGATTTCAGCAGGTGAGTTGGGCTCGGTACAAAACATTACGGCGTGGGCTGAGGAAAATGGATTCTTGGAATGCATTGAAGTTTTGGGATTTATTGATCAAAAACGGAGCGTGGACTGGATTAAAGAATCCGGCTGTACTGTGATGAATTTACTGACTAAGGGCAGCGAAAACCACTGTAAAAATCAACTCAAAAAAACTCTTAAACAGCATGTTGCTGATATCCGTCAAACTTTGAAATATGCGCATGTCAATGAGCTGAATGTGAATGTTTATCTTGAAGATTGGTCGAACGGATATCACAACAGCCCGAAATATGTTTTTGAAATGATGGCTGCGCTCAAAGATGAAGGCATCAATCATTTTATGCTTCCCGATACTCTTGGAGTTTTGTCTCCGGATGAAGTTTTTTCCAGCCTTACCGATATGATCGAACGCTTTCCGTGGGCAACTTTTGATTTTCATCCGCATAACGATTACGGTCTTGGCGTAGCCAATGTGCTTTATGCGGTCAAGGCTGGTGTGAGAAACATCCACTGCACAATGAACTGCCTTGGTGAGCGTGCTGGGAATGCTTCTCTGGCGGAAATCGCAGTCGTTCTGCATGACAAACTTGGCATGGAACTTTCGATTGACGAATCACATCTTTCGCCTGTGAGTGAAATGATAGAGAGCTTTTCCGGAAAAAGACTGGCTGACAATGCGCCGATTGTTGGAGAAAACGTTTTTACTCAAACCAGTGGAATTCATGCTGATGGAGACAAAAAGGCTAATTTGTACCACAACCCAATTGTGCCGGAACGTTTTGGGCGCATAAGAAGCTATGCGCTTGGGAAAATGAGCGGTAAAGCCTCGCTTGCCAAAAACCTGGAACTGTTGGGCATACAACTTGTTGATGAAAATTTAAAGAAAGTTCTCAAACGTGTTGTTGAGCTCGGTGACACAAAAAAATCAATGACTGCCGCAGACTTGCCGATCATCATTACTGATGTGCTTGAAACCAGCGAAAATCAACGAATTGAACTGCTGAATTGCTCAATTTCCAGTGGACTCAACTTAAGAGCCACAGCCACAATCCATCTTAAAATTGATTCAAAAGAATATCTTGAAGCAGGAAGTGGTAACGGCGGTTATGACGCGTTTATGAGTGCCATCAAAAAAATATTGAAAAAGATACATCTTCAAGCACCAGAACTGGTTGATTATCAAATCCGAATTCCACGTGGAGGAAAAACAAATGCTCTCACAGAGGCAATTATTACTTGGCAGGTGAACGGGAAACGCCTGCAAACCATTGGTATTGATTCCGATCAAGTTATTGCCGCTGTCAATTCAACATTAAAGATGCTCAATTTGCAGCTCATGCAAAAAGAAGTTGCTGAACAGTAAGTTCATAGTGTGTTTTTCTTTGAGTTTCAGCCCCTTTACTGAGTGAGTACCAATTGCTTTGCCGATGCTGGAGAGTGTAAAATAATGAGTAGCTCAACTACCGAGTCTAAACTGTCCACCATTTATTATCCTTTAACCGCAAACCCTGCGGGTCACCACCATTTATTATTGGCAGAATCGGTTCTCTGGAATTTTCCTGAGACTCAGCTGGTAGTATTTTTACTTTCAAATGGGCTGCATCCGGATCCTCTTAAACAGCAGCAAATTCCATCTGCAGCGTTGCGCCTCAATATTTTACAAAGCGCTTTAAATGACTGGTCCGATCCCAAAAAATCACTGCCCGCAAAAATTGCGGAAGATTCCGGAATTCACCTCAAATTAAGAAAAAGTAATTCCGCGATTTCACACCGTGAATTAGCAATCAATCGTCCTCTGCGTTTGGCAGAACACATAAAATCTTTCTCCGGATCCGAAAAAGTCCGTATGATTGTGGGGGCAGATTTGCTTGAGCGCATGCTCAATCCGCAAATATTTACAGATCTGGATCTTGTCGAAATCGAGCGTAGCTGTCATCTGCTGCTTGCTCCGAGAAATGAAGTTGAAATTGTAACGATTTTACAGCATTTAATGAAAAAACGCGGTGTAACTTTAAGCGCTACGCTCATAAAAACGGAGAGGCTTACCAAAAATTTACAGAGATTTTTTTTGATTTCATCAACAATTATCCGTAGAGCAGCGCAAGCCGGACACGATCTAACAACTTTTCTGCCGTCAACAGCCGTACTTCAATTATTGCAGAACAGTTTATATGTAAAAACCAGACAGCCCTTCTGGATAAAAAATTCCAACTTAAATGAACTGCAGCTCCGTTGTCACGAATTGATGGAGCAATTGGATGAAGCCGCAAAACAACTTCAGAAGTTGCTTAATAAAAGAAAAATACAAAAACAACCACACCGCTTTTCGGTTGTGGAAACCAGTACAGGCGGGCAAATTGCGGAAGGTTTTACCAGTTGTTCCGGTGCTTCGAAGCATTTTCTGGACGGCCGAATTCTCTATAGTCAAGAAGCCCAAAAGAAATTTTTGAGACGCTCGACATTTGCGGATTCGAGTGTATCCCAGACACGGGCCCAGGATCTTGCTGTAACAATGCGGAAAAGATCAGGGGCTGATTGGGCACTGGCAGAAACCGGCATGGCGGGCCCGCCCTCAAGTGAAAGAAGAAGCAAGAAAAATGGACAATGTCATCTTGGACTGGCATTATCATCTGCAGTCAGGTATAAGTGTCTAGAGTTCAATCCATTTTTGACGCGCAAAGAGCATCAATTGTTGTTTGCAATTGAAGCCCTGAACTGGGCTGAAAATGTTCTTCAAAATTAAAACTATGATAATCAAATGAAAGAATTACTGCAAAAATTACTGGCGTCTCAGGAACTTAGCTTTGAAGAAGCACGTGAAATGATTCTCTGGATTATGAGTGAAGATGCAGTTTCGGTGCAGGCAGCAGCTTTGTTAGCATTGTTACAGGCAAAGGGTGTAACGGTTGAAGAAATGGCAGGTGCCGCTCTGGCCATGCGGGAACGCGCATCCAGAATAAAAGCACCGGAAAATGCGATTGACACCTGCAGTACTGGAGGAAATGGAATCAGTACTTTTAATATTTCAACCTGTGCGGCAGTTATCGCGGCAGCAGCAGGTGCAGTAGTCGCAAAACACGGTAATCGCAGCAACACTCGCAAAAGTGGAAGCGCTGAAGCTCTGGAAGCTTTAGGAGTAAATATCACTCTGGAAATAAGCAAAGTGGAAAGCTGCCTGAAGGAACTGGATATTTGTTTTTGTTACGCGATCAATCATCATCCTGCAATGCGCTTTGCAGGACCCATCCGCAAAGATTTGGGTGTACCGACTATTTTCAATTTACTTGGCCCTCTTACCAACCCGGCAGGAGCAAAAAGCCAGCTGATCGGTGTTCCGAATAAAGAGCTGACATTGAAAATCGCTCAAGTTCTACAACGTCTTGGCAGCTCACGCGTTTTAGTAGTTCACGGACTGGACGGCCTTTGTGAATTGACAGTTACAGCACCAACCCATGTGGCTGAGCTGCGCGACGGAAACATCCGTGAATACGAAGTAAATCCGCAAGAGTTGGGATTCAAAACCGGAAATTTAGATGAGATCAGAATTGACAGTCCGGAAGAAAGCGCAAAAATCATTGAAAGTATTTTTGCCTGTTCTGAAAAAGGTACTGAGCGTGATATTGCTTTGATAAATGCGGCAGGAGCCTTAGTCGTAGCGGGTCTGGCTGAGGATTTGAAAGAAGGAGTTGAAGTGGCTACAAAAACAGTGGACAGTGGAAAAGCGGCAGAAAAAATGGCACAGCTGGTAAAATTTACACAGTCAGTTTAGCAAGTTCCACAAAATCCTGTAAAACAGCTTTAAATATTTTGTTGATTTTCTGCATGCATGGTTGATTGAAAAAGTCTTTCTTTACATCATCCTTAACTTTGCAGCCTGCGAATTACTTTCACCAGCCGTTCCGGTTCATCACTAATGATTCCGCTTACACCCCACCTAATCAACTGCTCCATTCGTTTTTCATCATTGATCGTGTATGGGAAAATCTGATACCCGTCTGCTTTCAGCATCTGAATCAGAGAGCGTGTAACAAGACTTTCATCCGGATGATAGGAATATGCTTTTTGCCGTCGGCAAAGAGCCACTGCAATTTCGTCGTCGATTGGAGCTTCCTGCAGAGGAGCCACTCTGAGTGCCGTCAATTTCTTTTGTTCCCGATACCATCTCTGGATTCTTGCAAAAAAGAAATGCTCAAAACTAGAAATTAACACTGAATCAGCCATCCCAAGCATTTCCACAAGTTTACAAACCTGCGTTTCAATTGCGTCAGCAGGTGCAGGAGCCTCAAAACTTTCCGGTTTGATTTCGATATTAACGGTAATTCGCCCCCTGATTTTCAGCATTACCTCTTCCAGAGTAGGGATAGACTCCTCTTTAAATTCAGCGTTAAACCAGCTTCCGGCGTCCAATTTCTGTATTTCAGCCAGTGTGTGTTCTGACACCAGACCTTTGCCGTCAGTGGTTCTATCCAGGGCTTTATCATGGATCACCACCGGAACCCGATCACGGGTCAGACAAACATCCAGTTCAATCATATCTGCTTCAACACTAATCGCAGCTTCAAAAGCCGCAAGTGTGTTTTCAGGGTATTTTGCACGATATCCCCTGTGAGCCACTACCCAGGGACGTTTTTGTTGTTCTAATGTTATAATACTTTCCATAGTTTGACACGTCAGGCTGGTTGGTGTAAAATCAGGTGTAAATTTAAATCACTGGAGATACAGGTATCAGCTTACCTTTCCCGGTGAAAAACTCAATTCCAATGAAGTTTTCCATGATTAAATACGACAATCCAGCTGAAGACAATGATTTCAATTGCTCGGATTACTGCTTAAGTCCCCGTGAGTTTTTTGAGAAACGCCGTACTTCGAAACGACCCTATGTTTTCGATTTGAGAAGTTCTGAGGCACATGAAGAGGAGAATATTCCCGGTTCACTTAGTTTGCCCATCGAACATTTTGAAACCTCCATCTATCAAATGCCTTTTGCCGGAGATATCCTGCTTTACGGCGGAGAAGATGGAGAGGTGCTCACAGCAGCAGAAATCCTGTATGACAATGGTTTCGATTCTTTTAACTATACGGATTCCTACGAAGCTCTTTTTAGCAACGCGGATGCTACCTATTTAACTATTACAAGTGACGCACACAAGAAGATTGACGATGAACTGCAAAACTCAGATGAACTGAAAGCAGTGCAAATCATAATTGAGCCTACTTCTCCTTTGAAAGCAATTTATCGTCCTGAATTAGTAATTTCAGCACTGGAGGGGAGCATTAAGTTAGAGGTCGATGGAGTAGAAATTTTTACCGAACGAAAAACTGCTTCATATCTTGAAGGTACTATTATTGAAATCAACGATGAAGGGCATTTGGAAGTCAGGAATCCTAATCTGTCAATCAGCAAACTAAATGGTTCACTCGAAGAGCAGATACAGCTCATGCTGGATGAACAGGTAAATCCGATGCTCGCCTCACACGGCGGGAATGTAATGTTGGAAGGAATCAAGGACAGTTCGGCTTATGTACGTTTTGGAGGTGGATGTCAAGGTTGCAGCATGATCGACACCACTGTCAAACAAGGAGTAGAGGTAATGCTCAAAGAGGCTATTCCGGAACTGGTTGGAGTTTATGATGTGACTGATCACTCTGAAGGCGAATCTCCTTTCTTCACAGGCTAAAACTTTTGTAGTTACCGTTTCATTATGTAACCATTCGCCTTTTCTCCTTATTAACACACTCAGGTGCTCCTGCCTTTTCATGTCCTCTTCCTCACAAACAAATCCAAATGACACAGAAATTTCCATCATCAATGAGCAGGATGAGTTTTCACAGGTAGTATGTGATGGCAGGAACCTGCTCGAAAACAAAGCAGAATTTCAAACTGACGAATGGGTTTGGACTCGTGATCTGGATGATGGAGGAATTTTTATCTTCAGCTACCTTTTGTTTGACTACAAGCAAAAAGTTCTGAGCTTGCCCCGTTTAAAAGAAAGCGTCTATACGCTGAATCTCTTGCGACACAAAATGCTTCCTGCACGTGATAAAACAGGATTGCCACTACTTGGGGAATTTCAGGTGATTTTCACGCTTTATGAAAGATTAAAGCTTGAAGAAATGTCCTGGGATGCTTGTGAGGAGTATTTAAAAGAGCAAATTGCAGTGCATCGTGAAACCAACTAATTCTGCTTAGCGTTCCAAGTTCAGTTGTTTTGCCTGCTTGATTACTTCCAGGTTTTCTGAAACTTCTGTTGCAATTTTCGAATTCAGTTTCTGCTCAGCACATTCTTGAGCATGTTTGATGGCGTTGCGAAAAGTATGAACTTTTGAATTGCCATGACAGATAATCACTACCCCATTTACACCAAGTAAAGGCGCCCCTCCAACTTCGGAATAATCCGCTCGTCTTCTCAATGCCCTGAAAGGTGCTTTCATTGCGAGATATCCCAGCTTTGAAATCCATGAACTCTGTACTTCTTCACGCAGGATACTGCGTACAAAATCGAAAGTTCCTTCTGCGACTTTCAGCGCAATATTTCCGATGAAACCGTCGCATACAACTACATCCACCCTATCTTTGAACATTGCCTTTCCCTCAATGTTGCCTGTAAAATTGAGTGTACTTTGTTTCAGCAGATCATAGGTTTCTTTAAGATCAAGATAACCCTTACCCTCTTCTTCACCAACGTTTAATAAAGCGACACGCGGGTTTTCCAGGTGTAGATACGTACGTGCGTAGGCATCACCCATTAAGGCAAATTGAAATAGATATAGGGGTTTGCAATCCGTGTTTGCACCGACGTCCAGGAGCACAAAGGGATGATTGCGGTGAACGGAGGGCATTAGCGAAGCAATTGCGGGACGCTCGATTCCTTCGACTGACTTGAGGACAAACTTTGCGGTTGCCATTGAGGCACCGGTATTTCCCGCGCTGACAACAGCATCTGCTTCTCCTGCTTTCACAAGATCAACGGCTACTCTAATTGAGGAATTTTTCTTTTGACGCAGCGCCGTAGCAGGAGATTCGTTCATTTCCACAATTTCTGTGGAATTAGCTATGCGTAATTTTTGCTGATCATAGCTGTAAAGCTTCAGTTTCTGATCAATTTGAGCTTCTGCACCAACCAAAATAACTTCAATTCCGAAGTCATTGACGGCTTGTACAGCCGCTTCAACCTGAACAGTTAAAGGACTGTCTCCTCCCATTGCGTCAACTGCAATTGCCATGAGTTTTTACGGTATGCTGTTGATGAGTGAAAGAGCAGAAAAAACGGCTCAAGATGCTTTAACTTCAACGACTTCAACACCCTTGTAAAATCCACATTCAGGGCAAACTCGATGAGGGCGAATCAATGCGTGACAGTTAGTGCATTCTGAAAGCGCGGATTCTCTAATTTTAATATGTCCCCGCCTGTGGTCACGTTGACTGCGCGAGATTTTGCTTCTTGGTACGGCCATGGGTCGTCTGTGTTTGTGTTATAGTTTGTTATGAACAACGATCTAAAATAATGCAGCTGCCGGATTATTGTTGAACTGCGACTCTCTGTAGTTCAGCTTGAAACTGATTCAGATCAAAGAATTTGCATCAGTAGTTTCTATTCAGCTTTAGCCTTCGGCGGCTTGGATTTCTTCAAGAGTTCGTGCAGTGGGGAGAGGATCTTTTGCTTCATCAATAATTGGATACTCTTCACATTTTTCTTCGTTTAAGGCAGTGTAACTCTCCCATTTCTCAGGAACATCCACATCTGCGTAAATTGCTTCCACCGGACATTCTTCAACACAGGCGTTGCAATCAATGCATGTTTCAGGATTGATGTACAACATGGTCGGCCCTTCGTGAAATGCCTCCACGGGACAAACTTCCACACAGTCAGTATATTTACAATTATCACAGTTTGGAGTTACAGTATAAGTCATCTACAAGTCCTCAGTTGAAATTCAGCTTGGAGTTTTTCACTCGTTTTAAGAAAAAATTTGTTATCAATTTAATGACAACCTTTAATGATCACATAAAACCAATTTAAAAACAAGTTTTTACATTAATCTCCGGCAATCAATTTATTACTCGTAACGCAAAGGATCCACCGGATTGAGTCGAGAAGCTTTTGTTGCAGGATAAAGTGTAACCAAAATACAAATTGTAAATGAGGCTACAGTAGCCAGCGCCACATCCAGCCAATCAATCAGGACGGGGATTCGATTTCCACCCGGATATACACCGGCAGGAATGTCAATTATTTCAAAGGTCATTAAAGCCCAGCAGATTGCCAGGCCCACCAACACTCCTCCGATTGTCCCCAGCGAACCAATCACTAATCCCTGAAAAAAGAAGATCTTACGGATACCGGAGTCCTTTGCGCCGAGTGCTTTGAGAATCGCAATTTCACGGGATTTCTCTAAAACCAGCATAATCAGAGAACTGATTATATTGAAAGCGGCTACTACGATAATCAGCGAGAGAATCAGAAACAGTCCGATTTTTTCAAGTTTCATCACCTGAAAGATACTTTTGTTTTCATCAGCCCAATTCCCAACTATATAATCCTCACTCAGTTCCGCCAATTCCAAAGAAATTTCCGGAGCATTTTCCGGATCACTTATACTCACACCCAAACCCGTAATATGGTTTCCCATACGGTAAATCTTTTGCAGCAGCCGATAATCAATAAAAGCCAGTACTTCGTCATAACCCGAAATTCCTGATTCGAAAATACCGATCACTTCCAGTTTTTTAATGCGTGGAACATCGCCGATTGGTGTCATACGCTGTTCTGACGAAACCAGCTTAACCGAATCTCCAACATTTGCTTCCAGTTGACGCGCCAATTTTGCGCCTAAAATAATACCATCTTTCAAGCGTTTACTTCTCGCTTCCGGATGTGAGAGTCGCTTCAGTAATCTTGCTGAAATAAGTGCTTGCTTTTCCGGAGATGGCGCAAATCCGTAGACCTCATCACGCAAAAAAGACGAAATTTTTGTGACCTCAGTTTCCTGCTGAGGATCAATTCCACGGAGAAGCGCACCCTTGGGCTGTTTGCGTCCGGTAAGCAGAGCTTGCTTGAAGATGTATGGTGCAACACCTTCAACTTCCGGATGCTCAGTCAAACGTTTTTGCAGTCCGGAATAGTTTTGCATCGCGTCATCCCAGGCAAAAACCGTAATGTGTGGTAAAGAGCCGGTCACTGCGTCCTGCAAATTTGTGCGGAAACCGTTCATCACAGAAGTGGAAACAATGAGCGCAACAACGCCCAAAGCCACACCTCCAATCGAAATCCAGGTGATGA
>DTUH01000198.1 GCA_012964265.1 Candidatus Lambdaproteobacteria bacterium | reverse complement strand
CACAGGCGTCTTTGAGACCTTGAGAATTTTTAAGGTCTTCGTGGCGGGCAACTAATGCCAGTTTGGAGCGACGACGTAAAAAATCTTCCAGAGTAACTATCATTTCTCGTTCAGCAGCCTCAGTCAGTTCGCATCTTATATAATCAGTGCCCTCTATCAGAGGTTCTGCCATATCCGGATTCTCCCGAATGTTTTCCAGAAGACCGAAAGCCTGTTTTCCATAGCGACGCCAAAGACGTGTGGATAGCGCTTCAGAAGCTCCGATAGAAGTTAATTCATCCAGTTTCATGGAATGAACCTTATTAAGGTATTCATCACGGATCATATCTTCCGGTTCTCCGTACCATTTATGATTTTGTTTCGGAAGGGATAATCCCAATTGTTTAACTGTCTCACTTATTTCTTCACCAACATTGATACAGTCTGTAAGTTTTCCCCCAAATATACTTATGTGTCGTTTCTCATTGTTGACATCAATCTGGTGTTTACGCGAGAGTTTGGTCCAGTCTTCATCACTGTTATTTTTCTCCCCCGTTTTCACCACCAAAGGACGCACCCCGCATCGTTCAGAAATAATATCGCCTTCATTCAAAGGTTGGGATAAATTAAGACGTTTGTTTATATTATCAAGAACAAATTGCCGATCTTTCGGAGTAACCTTGGTATCCGGAGTAGAAACACGGGTATCCGTTGTTCCGATCATCGTCCGCCCTCCCATCGGTATAACGAAAAACATTCGTCCGTCATCCGCAAAAAAAGTAAGTACCCTTTCATTATCAGTAATTTCAGGGACAATCAAATGAATACCCTTTGAAAAGACATGGCAGTGGACAGTTGTTTGTTCAGAATGCTGATTTTGCTGATCAACATAAGGTCCGCAAGCATTAATGATGAATTTGCTCCGGATTCCAAATACCTCTTTGCTAATGTCATTACGAAGTTTAGTTTCCCATTCGCCTCGAGCATTCCAGACGCTTCCCAGGGATTCCACATAATTTACTGCTGTACAGTTGTTGTCAAGAGCTGAGCGAATAAAATTGAAGACAAAACGCGCGTCATTGTCGTATAGAAACGCGTCAGAATATTCTACACCGCCGATGCTGTCAGCTGTGTTAATAACAGGTTCTTCCTGGTTAATCTGAAGTGGAGTTATTAAACGTGGTCTGCGTGTGAAAAAATTTCCTATCCCCCAATAAAGCAACGCGCCCCAATAAAGAAGTCGGGAGGAATGACGAAATCCTTTTTCAAGATTAGTGTAAAAACGGATTTCCTTAATCGCGGAAGGATAAGAGCGGAGAAGATGGTTACGTGACTTGCAAAGTTTTCGCACAAGGGAAAACTCATAAGACTCCAAGTACTTGATGCCGCCCCATACGAGGTTTGAGGAATTTTGACTGGTGCAACCTGCAAAGTCACCTTTGTCCACTAATGCCACTTGTGCACCTCGTGCAGCAAGTGAAGCCGCAGCAACCGCACCGTTAATCCCTCCACCAATGATTAGGATATCAAAAGAATTACCAACTAATTCATTTATTTTTTTGTTTCTCAGGTTCATCTCCAGACTCACCGCTATATTTTACTGAGCTCTATTCTTTAGTAGATAACAATCACTGAGCAATAAGTTCATTGGCAATTAAGTATTGGGCAAACTCACTTTCAAATTACCTATTTTAGTGCTTAATTTTTTATGTTTCCCCTGCCACACCGACTAGATGCTAATAATGTTTTTATGTTAAAAGGTGAGTTTTAATCATCATCTGAAGGAATTCCAAATATAAAGGTTAACCATCAGTATTATAAAAATTTACTTTATTCCGGCATACATAAAAGATTGAATAAATTGTTTCTGAAACAAAATGAAACCTAAAAGTCATTAACTATTTCATATAGTTACATATAATAAATGACAACAATTATATCCTTCTTAAAAAAGCAAAGCCCTTGCGGTCACTTCATCGGTAATCAGGGAGTGAATAAATCCCCCTTTTAAAGCAGCTTTCAGAGCTTCAATTTTATCTGAGCCACCGGCCACGCCAACCACGTGTTTCATTTTGCGCAATGTTTCC
>DTUH01000197.1 GCA_012964265.1 Candidatus Lambdaproteobacteria bacterium | reverse complement strand
TAAGGTATATTCTAATATAGAAACGATATGACAGTGAAACGTTTCAACCTGAGGCTACCGTGTAATGCGGCCATACCCAGTTTGAATGTTTCTTATGCGATTTGTCAAAATCGGGAATGCAAAGATTCTTTAATGTCGGAGGATAAAATGCAACAAGAAGTACAGGTGATAAATTTAGATATTCAGGGTATGACCTGCGCCGGATGTGTGATTTCGGTTGAAAAAGCTCTGGGGAGTGTAGGTGGTGTTGAATTGGCGGAAGTCAATTTTGCACTGAACCGGGCAGCCGTTCATTACAATCCGGAAATTGCGAATCCCTCGGAATTGGAATCCGCGGTTGAATCCGCAGGATTTGAAGCGCGTCGCCTGAAAGATTCGGATGACGTTCCCGAACCTTCGGAGCAGTCTGAACAGGAGTATTTGAAATTCCGCAAAAAAATGTGGTTAGCATTTGGATTTACTGTGCCGCTGGTTTTGCTGGCCATGGGGCCGATGCTGGGTTTTTCACTTCCCGCCTGGTTTGCTCCGGAAACGGAACCCCTGCGTTACGGACTGATTCAATTGCTGCTGACTTTGCCGGTGATTTGGGCAGGACGTGATTTTTACACCAAAGGATTTACAACTTTTTTGCGCCGCAATCCGAACATGGACACACTCGTTGCCATGGGAACCGCGGCGGCAGTCGGTTTCAGTTTGTGGAATTTATTCGGTACACAACTGAACGCGGAAGGTTTTTATTTTGAAACAGCAGGTGTGATTATCGCACTCATTTTGCTGGGAAAATCACTCGAAGCAAAAAGCCGCAGCCGTGCTTCCGCAGCCATCAGTTCGTTGTTAAAGTTGCGTCCCAAAGAAGCTGTGCTCGTGCATGAAGGAAAAGAATCGAACATTTCCATCGATTTGGTACTTCCCGGAGATGTGTTGCGGGTACGTCCGGGAAGCATTATTCCTGCGGATGGAATCGTTGTCGAAGGTTGCAGTTATGTGGATGAATCGATGCTGACCGGTGAACCGGTACCGGTTGAAAAAACGTCCGGAAAGTCCGGTTCTGAGGCTTCAGAAGTTACCGGAGGTACGCTCAACACCAACGGCCTGCTCACGATTCGTGTGAAACGAGTTGGCGGCGAAACTACCCTGGCACGAATTATTAGTCTGGTTGAAAACGCGCAACTTGCCAAGGCGCCTGTCGCCCGTTTGGCAGATCAGGTCGCTGGGGTATTTGTTCCGGTGGTTTTAGTAATTGCGGCACTGACCGGATTTTTCTGGTGGTATTCCGGAGCATCCGCAAATGAAATTTTAGGCTACACGGTCGCGGTTTTGGTGATTGCCTGTCCTTGCGCTTTGGGTTTGGCCACGCCGATTGCGATTATGGTTGGTACCGGAACCGGTGCGCAGCACGGAATTTTATTCCGGAATGCTCCGGCACTCGAAGCCGCACACCGGTTGGACACTCTCATTCTGGACAAAACCGGAACACTCACGGAAGGTCGTCCACAAGTCACACAGATTCTGGTTGCCGAAAACAAATCGGAAGATCCAATTCCGGATGCAGCGGAGGTTCTAAGATTCGCTGCGGCTGTTGAGCAAGGTTCGGAACATCCCCTGGGACGGGCTGTTGTTGCCGAAGCGGAAAAGCAGAATTTGGAAGCAAATTTTAATCTACCGGAAATTACCGCATTTGAAGCACAAACCGGATTTGGCGTCAAAGCAGTTTGCGGAGGAAAATATGCACCGGATAATCCGGAAGTTTTCGTAGGCAATCCGGCATTGATGCGTGCGGAAAATGTTTTTTCCGAGGTTCCGGAAAATTTAGCAAAACAGATTTCTGCTGGAAACACTCCGATTTTTGTAGCCGTTGATGGAAAATTAATAGGCGTTATTTGTTTAGCGGACGAGGCTCGTCCGGAAAGCGCGGAAGCCGTCCGGAAATTTCAGGAATTGGGTTTGGAAGTTGTAATGTTGACAGGAGATCAGCAAAGTTCAGCGGAAGCGGTAGCATCAAAAACCGGAATTACGAAAATTCATTTCGGAGTTCTTCCTGAAGATAAATCTAAAATTGTAAAACAATATCAGTCACAAGGTCAGCGTGTGGGTATGATCGGCGACGGAATCAACGACGCTCCGGCGTTGGCTCAGGCGGATGTCGGAATCGCAATGGGTTCCGGAACCGATGTGGCACTGGAAACGTCGGATGTGGTGCTGATGAAAAATGATTTGCGTCATGTCGCCGATGCATTGCGGCTCAGCCGCGCGACTTTACGGAACATTCGTCAAAACCTTTTTTGGGCCTTTGGTTACAACGTTATCGGAATTCCGGTTGCAGCCGGGTTACTCGTGCCTTTCGGGGGACCTGCTTTGCATCCGATGCTCGCTGCAGGAGCAATGGCGTTCAGTTCTGTTTCCGTCGTAATGAATTCCCTGCGCTTGCGTGGTTTTAGTTTTTTTAAAGCATAATCAACCAAAATTATTTATTCCATCTTTAATGTGGCTTGCAATTATGAGATGATTGAAGTGTGTATTTCACAATGACCTCCAGGGTTTTTGGATTGTTAAAAACCGTCAATTTCACATTTTATCTACATTCAGTCATTCCAGATGATAACCACATTTAGTGAATTCGAACTCAAACCAACTCTGCTAAAAGCACTGGACGAAGTTGGTTATGAAACTCCCACGCCCATCCAGGTGCAAACTATTCCGTTGCTGCTGGCCAGGAAAGATGTTCTTGGACAGGCTCAAACCGGTACCGGAAAAACCGCGGCTTTTGCCCTCCCCCTGCTTTCAAACCTCAATTTAAGACAGAAAGATACACAGGTTCTGGTCCTGACTCCAACACGTGAATTGGCGATTCAGGTCGCGGAAGCCTTTAATAAATATGCCTCACAGTTGAAAAGCTTTCACGTCCTGCCGATTTACGGTGGTCAGGAATATCGCGGGCAAATCCGCGGTTTGAAACGTGGGGCGCATGTTGTGGTGGGAACTCCGGGGCGCGTGATGGACCACATGCGCCGCGGTACTTTGAAACTTGATAAACTCAGCACTCTTGTTCTGGACGAAGCAGATGAAATGCTGCGAATGGGATTTATCGATGATGTGGAATGGATTCTTGAACAGACACCTCCAGAAAGACAGATTGCGCTTTTTTCGGCGACTATTCCGCAGCAGATTCGACGTATTGCCACACGATACTTGAAAGACCCGGAGCACATTACAATTAAGGTCAAAACCACCACAGCCGATACCATTCGTCAACGTTTCTGGCCGGTAAGCGGGATGCATAAACTGGATGCACTGACACGAATACTGGAAGCAGAACCATTTGAGGCGATGCTTATTTTTGTGCGCACCAAAACCGCCACCGTGGAATTATCCGCAAAACTTGAGGCACGCGGTTACGCCTCCACCCCGCTGAATGGTGATATAAAACAAAATCAGCGTGAACGCACAATCGAGCATTTGAAAAGCGGCAAACTGGATATTCTTGTTGCCACGGACGTTGCCGCACGCGGACTGGATGTTGAGCGCATCAGTCATGTTGTCAATTACGACATCCCCCATGATACTGAAGGTTATGTGCACCGAATCGGCCGTACCGGACGGGCGGGACGCCAGGGTGATGCTATTTTATTTGTTGCTCCACGTGAAAAACGGATGCTGCATGCTATTGAAAGAGCAACAAACCAGAAGATCGAAATAATGGAACTTCCTTCAACTGAACTGATCAATGATCAGCGAATTGCAAAATTCAAACAGCGCATCACGGATACTTTGGCAACAGAAGAACTGGGTTTGTTTTACCAAATGATTGAACAATATCAACAGGAACACAATGTGCCTGCACTGGAAGTCGCTGCCGCTCTGGCACAGCTTTTACAGGGAGGCACGCCGTTTATGCTGCAGAGCAAATCTAAGCGTCACGAAGATGATGAAAGTTGGCAGGACGATGATTCTAAACCACGAAAAGAGCGACGAATGGAAAAAGGCAGTGAGCGTGAAAGGGAACGGGACAAAGGCCGTGGAAAAGGAAAGCAAAGCGCTCCCAAAAAGGAACTTCCGCTGGAGGATGGTATGGAACGTTTCCGTCTTGAAGTGGGTCACAACCATAATGTAAAGCCAAACAACATAGTAGGTGCAATTGCTAATGAAGCCGGACTCGATAGTCAATACATCGGAAGGATCAATATTTATGATGACTTCAGTGTAATTGATTTACCGGAAGGTATGCCCAAAGATGTGTTCAATGACTTAAAAAAAGTTTGGGTGGCAGGACAGCAATTAAAGATTTCCTCCATCAGGAAAGAGCGGAAATCCGGCAGTTCCTCCGGACATTCCAAAGAAAGAAAAAAAGGGAAAGGACGAGCGAAAAGCTTTTCACGTCCGAAAACCAGCCGCAAAATGTAACTTCATACTTCTTCGGATTTGATATAGAATGTAGTTTCTTCATGCCATATTTTCTGCTGTAATTTTGTTTTTTTAATTTGCCGACTATTTTCATGAATCCTCTTTCTTATTTAAACAACGCTGATATCGGCGCATTCGAAGGACTTTATCAGCAATATCAGCAAGACCCAAAATCTGTGGATCCTGAGTGGCGCAATTTTTTTGAAGGCTTTGAATTTTCAAAGGAAGATTATACACAAGTCAGCGCAAACAAAACGGATGCAGGCTTACCCGAAAATTTTGTACCGGAACAATTTCAAAAAGAACTTGCGGTCAGTAACCTGATTGGAGCTTATCGGCAGCGTGGACACATGTTCGCGAAGACGAATCCTGTAAGACCGCGTCGAAAACATGACGGGCCGATTGACCTGGAAAACTTTGGTTTGAGCGTAGCCGATTTGGATACCGAATTTCATGTAGGTAGTAGAATCGGACTTGGAACCGCTACATTAAGGGAAATTTACGAATTGCTGGAACAAACTTATTGCGGTTCAATCGGTGTGGAATACAAATTTGTGCGGACGCTGGAGATTATCACCTGGCTTGAGCAAAAAATGGAATCCTGCCGCAACACTCCAAATTTTTCCCGTGAAGAAAAAATCGAACTTTTGCGCAAAACAAATGAGGCGGTAGCCTTTGAAAGCTTTCTGCACACAAAATTTGTAGGTCAAAAACGCTTTTCACTGGAAGGCGGAGAATCGATTATTCCGGCTCTGGATACAGTTGTTGAGTATGGAGCGGAACTTGGAGTGGAAGAATTCGTGATCGGCATGGCACACAGGGGGAGACTGAATGTTCTGGCCAATGTTCTGGGAAAAACATATAACGATATTTTTGCCGAATTTGAGGGGAAAGCCTTTGGTTCAGATGGATTTGCCGGTGATGTTAAATACCACATGGGCTATTCGAGTGACAAAAAAGTACGAAGTGGAAAATCAGTGCACTTGAGCCTGACCCCAAATCCTTCCCATTTGGAAGCAGTAAATCCGGTGGTGGAAGGAATTTCACGAGCGAAAATTGACCAATATCATGATGGAAATGTAAAAAAACTGGTGCCGATTCTGATTCATGGAGACCATTCCCTCGCTGGTCAGGGCATCGTTTATGAAGTTTTGCAAATGTCACAGTTACCTGGATATGGAACTGGAGGTACTGTGCATCTTGTGATTAATAATCAGGTTGGTTTTACTGCGGATTATGTGGAAGGCCGTTCCAGCACATATTGTACGGATGTGGCCAAAACGACACTTTCTCCGGTATTTCACGTCAATGCCGATGATATTGAAGCAGTGGTTTATGTGATAAAACTGGCGCTTGAGTTTCGACAAAAATTTCATCGAGATGTGTTTGTTGATATTTTAGGCTACCGTCGGCACGGTCACAATGAAGCAGACGAACCAAGATTTACGCAGCCCGATTTGTATCGCCATATAGCCAGGCATCCCCAGGTACGTGAGGTTTACAGTAAGAAGCTTGTTGAGTCCGGAAGTTTGACTGAAAAAGAAACGACGGAAATGGAGGAGGAATTTAAGCAGTACCTCAACGATCGCTTGGAAAAAGCAAATCAACAGGAAACTGCCTCTGTGACTTCATTTTTGCAAGGAGTCTGGTCTGGAGTCAGGAGAGCGAAAGATAAAGATTTTGAACAATCCCCTGTAACCGGTGTGCCGCAAAATAAATTTTTTGAAATCAGCCAGTTGGTGACTGATTTGTCAAGAAACGGAAGTGCGGACTCAAATTTGAAATTCTTTGCAAAAATCAAAAAGCTCTATCAAAACCGGCGCAAAATGGTTGCAGAGGATAAAAAACTAGATTGGGGAATGGCAGAAACCATGGCATTTGCGGTTTTGGTCACAAACGGCACTCCGGTTCGGTTAAGCGGTCAGGACAGCGGCCGGGGAACATTTGCCCACCGTCATGCCATAATAACTGCGGAGGACAACACCAAACACATTCCACTGAACCACATTTCTGATGGACAGGCACCGTTTGAAGTTTACAATTCATTTCTCTCAGAATATGGAGTTCTGGGTTTTGAATACGGATATGCTTACGCGACTCCTACGTCTTTAACAATCTGGGAGGCTCAGTTTGGAGATTTTGCCAATGGAGCGCAAATTGTTATTGATCAGTTTGTTGCTTCCTCCGAAACCAAATGGCATCGGATGAATGGAGTTGTGCTGATGTTGCCGCATGGACATGAAGGACAGGGACCGGAACATTCTTCTGCACGAATCGAGCGTTTTCTCATTCTATGCGCAAAAAACAACATGCAGATCATTAACTGCACCACTCCTGCAAATATCTTTCATATTTTGCTGCGTCAAATGGCATATCCGTTTCGTAAACCTCTGGTGATTTTTACACCAAAAAGCTTGTTGCGTCATCCAAAATGTATGAGTCCGCTCGAAGATTTTCTCGAAGGAACCCGCTTTCGTGAAGTTATTGACGATGATTTTGTGGAGGCGACGTCTGTCCGGAAGGTTTTGTTTTGCAGCGGGAAAGTGTACTATGATTTGCTGGAACGGCAGCAAAAAAATACTGTTAGAGATGTTGCGATTGTGCGATTGGAACAGCTCTACCCTTTTCCGGAAAAACAACTGCTCTCCATTTTAAAACGTTATCAGAATGCGAAAAAATGGTGCTGGGTTCAGGAAGAACCTGAAAATATGGGTGCGTGGGGTTTTGTTTTGCGTATATTCTCTAAAACAGGGAACGGTCTCGAACTGGTGGCCCGTGAGGCGGACAGTTCACCTGCGGTCGGCTCTCCAAAACTTCATGCTAAACAACAGGAAAATCTGGTGCGCAGAGCTTTTGAGGTATGACCCCGTACCTAAAACAGTCACTGGATTGTTCTCATTTTTATTTCCGGGTTGATGATTTAGGTGCGGGGTGGATATCAGACCCTATACGAGATCATCATTATTTACAAACCCATTAAAAGGTTTCATTCATGTCTATTGTGGAAATTAAAATTCCGAGTCCAGGAGAATCGATTACTGAAGTTGAAATTGGCAGTTGGCTCAAGTCAGACGGTGATTATGTAAACATTGATGAAACGATTTGTGAAATTGAAACTGACAAAGCGACTTTGCCCCTGATTGCAGACAGCACCGGTGTACTGAAAATTGTATTGCAGGCAGGCGAAATCGCCGAAGTTGGAGATGTGGCCTGTTCCATCGATACTGACGCTCCACAACCGGAATCCGCAGAGGTTGAAAAATACGCAGAATCTTCTGAAACAGCAAAGGTTCCGGAAAAGTCAGTTTCAAATACGGATTCCTATGCTGCCGGACACCACTCTCCTGCGGCAAGAAAAATGGTGACAGAACAGGGTTTTACAGGAATTTCCGGAGGAGGTCCGGGAGGTCGAATTACAAAACAGGACGTTCTTCTGCATAGTCAACAATTTCCGGAACCTGCTGCTTCAAATGCGGAACCAAAACAGGAAGCGGCGCCTCCGGTTGTTTCCGGTTCCCGAAACATAAAAAGGGAACGCTTGTCACGTTTGCGTCGAAAACTGGCGGAACGCCTGGTTGCGGTAAAAAACGAAACCGCAATGTTGACTACTTTTAATGAAGTGGATATGCATGCTATTTTCGAGTTACGCAGCCAGAGCAAAGATGCGTTTCTGGAAAAATACAAGGTAAAGCTGGGCTACATGGGACTCTTTACCAAAGCGTGTACGGAAGCACTGAAAGATTTTCCGGCAGTGAACGCACAGTTGGATGGAGGGGAAATAGTTTTTCACGATTATGTTGATATGGGAATTGCCGTCAGTGCACCCAAAGGTTTGATGGTTCCAGTGATTCGGAATGCGGAGTCGCTGACACTGGCACAAATTGAAATGGAAATCGGCAGGCTCGCAAAACGTGCCCGTGAAAATAAACTCAGTATTGATGAAATGGCTGGTGGAACATTCTCTATCACAAACGGCGGAGTTTTCGGTTCAATGCTTTCTACTCCAATCCTGAATCCACCGCAAAGCGCCATTCTGGGTATGCACAATATCGTTGAACGACCGATGGCAGTTAACGGAAAAGTCGAGATTCGTCCGGTGATGTATTTGGCATTGTCTTACGATCATCGTATCGTCGATGGCCAGCAATCAGTGAGTTTTCTTGTACGAGTGAGAGAATATCTTGAAAATCCTACGAGGATGCTTCTGGAAGTATAAGTTTCAAAGTTTCAAAGTTTCAAAGTTTCAGAGTTTCAGAGTTTCAGAGTTTCTAAGGATTTAGACAAAACAATAACTGAGGAAAAACATAAAATTCGTACGTTTCGGGATTTGTTGATTTGGCAAAAATCTATCAAATTAGCCACAAGGATTTATGAGGTTACAAGATCATTTCCCAAAGAAGAGGCTTTTGGATTGACTTCTCAAATGCGGCGCTGCTCAGTTTCCATTCCAAGTAATATTGCAGAAGGACATGGTCGAAATAGTACCGGTGACTATTTGCGTTTTCTACAAATTGCCACAGGTTCTCTCTGCGAATTGCAAACTCAACTTGTGATTGCAAACAACTTGTCATTCTTCTCAGAAAAAGAATTTGATACCTTGGAAGAAAACGCATGAGAAATTGAACGCATGATGTCTTCTTTTGTACGCAAATTAGGTTCATAAATTCTAAACAGATTTAAAAGAACTCTGAAACTATAAAACTTTGAAACTCATACATGGATAAATTCGACACAACAATCATAGGTTCCGGTCCCGGAGGTTATGTTGCAGCAATCCGCTGCGCACAGCTTGGGATGAAAACCGCAATCATTGAACGCTATTCCACGCTTGGTGGAACATGCCTCAATGTTGGCTGCATTCCTTCCAAAGCATTGCTTGATTCAAGTGAACATTTCGAAAACGCCAAACGGCATTTTGAGGCACACGGTATCAAGGCAGAAAAGATTGAACTCGATTGGCCGAGGATGCGTCAACGTAAGGATGATGTTGTGAAACAGACTTGCGCGGGAATCCAGTTTTTGATGAAGAAAAATAAAATCACAGTTATCAGCGGGCATGCCGCGTTTAAAGATAAACAGACGATTTCTGTGGCTACTGCAGACGGCGCTCAAGAAACAGTTTTCAGCGAGCGCATAATCATTGCTACAGGCTCCAAGCCCTCCGGTATTCCGGGAGTGGTTTGCGACAAAAAGCGCATCATAACTTCCACCGAGGCCCTGAGTTTGGAAACGGTTCCGGAGAAATTAATTTTGATTGGCGGCGGAGTGATCGGGTTGGAACTTGGTTCGGTTTATACCAGACTCGGCACAGAGGTGCAAGTTGTGGAATATCTTGATCGTTTGATTCCTGAAATGGATTTTTCACTG
>DTUH01000196.1 GCA_012964265.1 Candidatus Lambdaproteobacteria bacterium | reverse complement strand
CCGCCATAAATGGTTTTATTTTTTTCCACAGGGATTTAATAGCCTTGGTAAAATCCCCGATGTCAGTTGTAAAACCAACAAAACCTGGAGATTGTGGATAGCCAAAATATCTCCAGTTTGTTCAGGTGGTTGCAAGTCTTTGTGCTATTTTACCCATCCGTTAATGATAACGTTGAATGGCAAAATTTGCAACAGAAAAATTTTTCAGGACATGACTTCAACAGCCATCGCGGTAGCTTCACCACCGCCTATGCAGAGGCTGGCAACACCACGGGTTTTGCCGTATTTTTTTAAAGCAGAAATCAGTGTCACCAGAATCCTTGTTCCGGAAGCTCCTACCGGATGTCCGAGAGCACAGGCACCACCGTGAATATTCACTTTTTCCACAGCTAAATCGAGGTCTTTCATAGCTGCCATTGTGACTACCGCAAAAGCTTCGTTGATTTCAAAAAGGTCAACGTCCTTTGTATTCCAACCGACAGTCTTGAGGACATTTTTTATTGCACCGACCGGAGCAGTTGTGAACCATTCCGGAGCCTGTGCAAAACTGCTGTGACCCAGAAAACGCGCGATGGGTTTCAGGCCTCGTTTTTTTGCGCTTGACTCACGCATCATCACCAAAGCCGCAGCGCCGTCAGAAATGGAAGAAGAATTTGCCGCCGTTACTGAACCGTCCTTCTCAAAAGCAGGGCGCAATTTTGGTATTTTATCTAAATTGGCCGTTAAAGGCTGTTCATCCTGTTCAACTGTGACTTCTCCTTTTCGACTTTTGTAGGTGACCGGTGTGACCTCATCATTGAAACTTCCGTCCTCTATTGCTTTTTTGGCACGTGTTAAAGATCGGATGGCAAACTCATCCTGGGCCTCACGTGTAAATCCGTAAGTTTTAGCGGTCCTTTCCGCAAAAACGCCCATCAGGGTTCCCTTGTCAAAAGCATCTTCGAGACCGTCTGTAAACATATGGTCCATCATTTGACCATGACCAAGTCGTTGACCGGTACGTGCTTTTGGCAAAATGTACGGCGTGTTTGACATGCTCTCCAGTCCTCCGGCAACCATGACTTCGTTTGTCTTGGCAACCAACAAATCATGTGCCAGCATAGTCGTTTTCATTCCGGAACCACACATCTTGTTTATGGTCGTACAACCGGTTGACTCAGGAATTCCTGCACCAAGAGAAGCTTGACGGGCAGGGGCCTGTCCCATTCCTGCCGGCAGCACACAACCCATCAGAACTTCATCTACATCTTCGGCAGGTACACCGCTGCGCGCTAGCGCGGCACGGATTGCGAAACTTCCTAATTCAGGCGCGGAAACATCTTTTAGGACTCCTTGAAAACCTCCCATGGGAGTACGGGCCATCCCGACAATAACTATTGGATCATCTGTGTTCATTTCTTTCCTTTCTTAAAAATTTGTGTTCTCTTTGTACTTGCAAAAACATTTTTATTCAATGATATCATTAAGATAATATTAGATTTATGACTTCAACTGCAATGGTTCTGCTAAAAAAGCACTTTAGACACGCAATACAGTTGTTTGAGTTCCATTTCCTGAGTGATTACATAATGAGTACAAGGATTGTGATACTATAGACTATGTTTTGTTTGTCACGATTATATCAGGATTTAAACAAAATTTAAACAGTAAGGTCCAAAGTGAGATGCGGTAAAAATACCTGAAAAACTGCACCAACTGAAGTACTTGGTGAGTAACGCAATAATCCTTTATGAGCCTGAATCAGCCTGTGAGAGATAGATAAACCGAGACCGTGTCCTTCATTTTTGGTGGTGAAAAGAGGTTTGAATAATTGATTACGCTGTTCGAGAGTAACCCCTGTACCTTCATCTTCCACTGCAATCAGTAGATAACTTAATTCAGGATTAAGATTAGTTCCCGCAAGCTCCCATTTTCCGCAATAACGAGTATGGATTGTGACAGCAGCTTCGGCTGGAGATGCCTCAACGGCGTTGCGGATAAGATTTAAAAAGACTTGATGCAGTTTGTCACGGTCAGCCTGAATTTCTGGAAGAGAGGTATCGTAACTGCGGATAAAACGGATATTCGTAGCTGTGTTTTGCTCAAAACGTATTACCGTATTCAGCAGGTCATGCACGTCAAATGAAGTTATATCCAAAGGCATTGGCTGAGAATGGAGCAGCAGTTGCTTCAACAGTCGCTCAACACGATCCAGTTCGGCCAGCATCATGCCTGTGGAGGTGTTTTTGATCTTGGTCTTTCGCAAATCACGTTCAAGCAACTGAAGCATTCCCCTGACTCCGCTGAGCGGATTTTGAATTTCATGTGCTAAGGATGCGGCCAATGATCCCAGCGAACGGGCCAGTTGTTCCTCCTGTTCTCTGGCCTGGGACTCGTGCAGATTGGTGCTTTCCAGCATTGTGATGACCGCATTTTTTACTCGACCAGATTTGTTGCGAACAGGAGCAATCACAATTTCAGCGCCTCGCTCCTGTAAAGGAGGTGTTTGCAGAACATAGCCTCCCATTCTGAAAACTTTACCTGATTCGAGCACCCCCTGAATTTTTTCCTGAATCAAAACATCCGCATTGAATAACTCGCAGCTCTGTTTACCCAGCAAACGTACTGAGTCTTTTTGCCAGAATAGTGCGGCAGAATCATTACAATATACTACCACTCCATTTTGGTCAATTACGAGTACCGCTTGCTGCAAATGGTCCGTTAAAGACGTTATCATTGCATTGGAAAGCATGGAAGTTTAAGATCATAAAAAGTGCTGAAAAAGAAGCTTCCAGCTTATGGCTAAAGCCGAAGAAGGACAAGTTTTTATCAGTCCGCGGAAATTTGGAAAAGTTGAAATGTCCTGTTGGTTATATTAGAATGCAAAGTCCCATGTTTAATCCAAAAAAAGCTATGTCAGAATCACAAAATTCCCCCTTAGTTTACATTCTTAAACAGTCAGAATTATTTCAGTCGGAGCAGAAAAAATCTGCTGAACATGGCGGAACCGAACCTGCTTTCCAGGCGGAACATGACAGATTTGCGGTGATTGAGGCTTCGGCCGGAACAGGAAAAACATTTGCTCTCGTTGAGTTGGTTATGGAGTTGGTGCTGGAACAGGAAATTCCCCTCAAAAGCATTCTGCTGGTGACCTTTACAGAAAAGGCTACTTCCGAATTGCGGCTGCGTTTACGTACAAAATTCCGGGATTTACTGGAAGCTTGCGATAAAGATGATAGTTTGCACAAAACTATTCCGGAAGTTCCATTTTGGGAAATTAACACTGTCCGGAAAAAGCAGTTAAAAGCGGCATTGCTGGATTTTGATTCTGCACCGGTTTACACGATTCACGGATTCTGCAAACGGATTTTACGTGAATTTGCTTTTGAAAATCGGCAATTATTTGAACAGCAGTTATGTGACACGAAACTGCTTTTTCCGGAAGTATTTCGGCGTTATTTGCGTAAGGAACTGCTATCAAAAAATACTCCGGTTTCCCAACTTTTTACGCTTTATGTCAAACACGCCGAAGGAAATCTGGAAACACTGGAAAAAGACATTTTGGATTTGTTGGACAAAGATGGAAAATTCGTTCCAAATTTGCCGGACTTTGATGTTTTCCTTAAAGAATTCACTGAATGCTGGAATGTTCTGATTTCACATGACCTGAAATTGCGTAAGCTGAAATTGGCTCAACATCCTCTCCGCAGCGCTTTTGAATTAACTGCTCTCAATGGAACTTCGAGCAAAAAAACTCTGAGCAGCCTGGACCGGCTTTTGGAAACTTTGGGAGCTGCACATTCAGGGGTATCCATCCAGGACATTCTTCTGGAATTTTTTGGAATCGAACTTGGTGCAATTACGACTCCAAAATGCCGAAAAACTTTGCAGTCCGGAGAACAGTGGCTCAGTCCAAAAGAGTTTCCGGAAGCAGAGCGGGACTGGATTGATGCAGTAGCGGATTGTGAAAAATCAATGTTGAAGTGCAATTTTTCCGCTGGAGCAAAGAAAATTCTGAAAGCCTGGGTAACACAGCAGGTTCTTGTTGCTGTGCGCCATGAACTCAGCCAGACAAAATTGGAACAGGGAGCATTTGATTTTGACGACTTATTGCGCATAGTTGAAGAACAAGTAATTCCACAAAAAGGAAAAGATTCAGTACCAACGCCACTCACAAAGGCGGTTCGCAAAAAATATGTTTGTGCAATTGTTGATGAATTTCAGGACACGGACCGTCGGCAATGGTCTATTTTTCGGCAGCTGTTTTTGGAAAGTCCTGAGCATCGGTTAATCGTGATTGGCGATCCAAAACAGGCTATTTATTCTTTCCGTGGTGCGGATATTTTCACTTATCTGCAGGCACGAAAAACATTTGAACAAAAAACCTCCCATTCGCCGTTTGCGCTGAAAACAAATTTCCGCTCGTCCGAAAAACTGCTGTCTGGTTTGAATCAGATTTTCAGCGCGGATAGATGGTTTCCGGCAGACCGTGGAATTCTTTATCAGCAGGTTGGCTGCGGCAAACCGGAATTGAAACTGAAAGACTCAATTCCTGGCCGTAACGCCGTTCATTTACTGGAGTTGCTGCCTCAGTTTACAATTTCAGGAAAAAAAATTGTTGGCAATTCAAAACTAAAAACTCCAAAAATTGCTTTGGAAATATTGGCCGCATTCGATTCTTTGCGAGGCGGGAAATATTTTGGGAAAGATGCCTTTTTGCGGGCTTCACAAACCGTTTTGGGCGAAGAGATTGCAGAGGCAAATCAAAGTGCTCTGTTTGAATTTTTCCTTGACGAACAGGCAGAAAACGCGACTTCACGTTTTGCGGAGGGGATTGCGCAGGAAATTAAATCACTCCTGCATGTCAGTTCAACTGAAACCGAGCGTCCGTTGTGGCAGTGTGAGGAAGGCGAGCGTCATTTGCAGGAACAGGATATTTGCGTGTTGTTCCGCAAAAGTAATGAAGGCGAAACATTGGGAAAAGCTTTGCGTCGCCATGGAATCAACTTTGCTTTTTATAAGCAGAAAGGGTTATTTTCCGGACGTGAAGCATGGGAAATACTTGATTTGCTGGAAGCTGTCGCTCATCCTGCCGATCATTCTCGAACTGCTAAGCTATTGCTGACTCGTTTTTTTGGCACAAATATTAACGAATTGACAAAATCCGCGATAAGGGATGCAGATTTTTTTCATCAACTTCAGGAATGGAATTCCTTGGCAGAGTCTCGGCGGTTTCGGAGACTTTTTGACGAAATTCTGCATCGTACAAAATTGGTCGAACGTGAATTGCTTCTCGGTGGAGACGAGAGAAGCGTGACGAATTATGTGCATTTATTTGAGTTGCTGAACAGGCAAGTCCTGGAGCGGCATCTTGATTTGCATGAATTAACTCAACTGTTGCGGCGTTTCATCGAAGGCAAAGAAGATCCGGGAGAGAATGAAAATTTGCTGCGCCTGGAAAGTGAACGGAACGCGGTGCAGCTCATGACAATGCATGCCGTAAAAGGTTTGGAATTTCCTGTTGTATTTTTATTTGGAGGACTTACGGGGAGTAAAAAAGGCGGGATTCAGTTTTATCATGATAAGGCTGAAAATCCGATTATTGATCTGCTTAATTCAAAAATCCCTGAGGAGCATGAGTGGCAGATTGAAGCGGAACAGCAGCGCTTGCTCTACGTCGCCATGACACGTGCCTGCGGACGCCTCTATTTACCATATGTAGGATATTTGCAGGGCAATTCTGGCAGGCGCGTGTGCAAAGTTGATGGCGGTTATTCAATTCTCAATGAACAATTATCAACGATAAGTGAACAAATTTTAGCTGATGACAAAAATTCTACTTTCAGCAGTAGTATTGTCCGCTGTTCTGCAGTAAATGCTCCGCAAAAAATCAATGCAACAGATCAGACAAAATTGCGGAAATGGAAGCTTCCGGAGCTTCCTGAAATTCCTGCAATTTTTGCTGATACAGAGAATCCTAACAAATTATTCAGTCAACTCCGTTTTAGAAAAAGGGGTTTTGTTGTCAGTTCCTTCAGCAGGATGAGCAGGAAAAAAGACGTACAGGAATCAGGAAAAAAGGGATGGGGAATCAGAGAAATTTCGCCTGTAGAAATTCGGACAGAAACCGAATTGGGTCTGCGTAGAGAAGATGATGAAACTGAAGCGGCAGCGTTTCTGGAAATCCCGGAGTTGCACACTGCACCAGCATTGAAAAGTGAGGAAAGCAAAACTCGCCATGCAACTAACACCCAAAAAGATTCACTTCCCGGAGGCACTCAAACTGGAAATCTATTGCATGAATTACTGGAACGCACGGATTTCACAACGATAAAGGAAAGCAAGTCTCCAGAAAGTTGGCTGGAGCACCCGGCGGTTCGACGCATGATTGAATCGAGTAATGAACGTTACGGGCGTACCGCTGAAACTGTACCTCGAATCACAGAAATAATCTGGAACACTTTACGTACTCCGTTAAAACTTGGAACAGCTCCGGATGCTCCAGAACTTGAACTGTCAAACTGTGAACGAAATTTGCGCGAAGCGGATTTTTACTTTCCAATACCATTCAAGGAGCAAGGTGAAGGGGGGAAGGGGAAAGAGAAAAAGGATTACAAATGGGGAATCGATCAAAAAGTAGAAGGCTGGCACATTGAAAAGGGATTTTTACGCGGTTCCATCGACTTCTTGTTTGAACACGAGGGAAAAATATATTTACTCGACTGGAAAAGTAATCTGTTGGCAGATTATCATGTGAAGACATTGGAACGCGAAGTCATGCAACACTATGAACTGCAGCTGCAGATTTACACTCTTGCGACGTCATACTGGTTCAAACTCGACAGTGAAGAAAAATATAACGAAAAATTTGGCGGTGTACTCTACATTTTTTTACGTGGAATGCCTCAAAAAACCGGAAGAGCCAATGACGAGAGCGTGTTTTTTAAACGGCCTACCTGGCAGGATTTGAAGGACTATGAAAACCGGCTTTGCCTGGAAAATTATTGATGCTGTCAAAACGCAATTTTAGACATGTTTTGCAGCGTTTGAGTGGACGAGAATGTCCTTCTCCTTTGCATTATCCAGCCAAAATTCCCGGTAGCCGCAGGCCTTTTTCTAGAGCACAGTCCTTTGCAATGTCATAACCGGCATCAGCGTGACGCATCACACTGGTTGCGGGATCATTCCACAAAACCCGCTCAATTCGTTTTGCTGCTTCCGGTGTGCCGTCGCAGCAAATCACCAATCCTGCGTGTTGACTGAAACCGATACCTACTCCGCCTCCGTGGTGAAAGCTGACCCACGTTGCTCCGGACGCGCAGTTGAGCAGGACATTCAGCAGCGGCCAGTCTGAAACCGCGTCAGAACCGTCCTGCATGGATTCTGTTTCACGGTTTGGCGAGGCGACTGATCCACCGTCCAGGTGATCCCGTCCAATGACGATCGGTGCTTTCAGTTCTCCCTTGGCCACCATTTCGTTGAAGGCCAGCCCCAGCCGATGTCGGTCGCCGAGTCCAACCCAGCAAATTCGGGCAGGAAGCCCCTGAAAAGCGATACGTTCCTGTGCCAAATCAATCCAGTTGTGAAGGTGCGGATTATCGGGAATAAGCTCTTTGACCTTTGCATCGGTGCGAAAAATGTCTTCGGGATCTCCGGACAGTGCCACCCAGCGGAACGGACCGATGCCCCGGCAAAGCAGTGGACGCAGGTATGCCGGAATGAAACCCGGAAAATCAAAGGCATTTATCACCCCTTCCTCAAGCGCAAACTGGCGAATATTGTTGCCGTAGTCCACTGTGGGTATGCCTTGTTCCCAGAAATCGAGCATCGCTTCCACATGAATTTTTATGGAAGCGCGAGCGGCTTTTTCCACGGCTTTCGGATCGCTTTTTTGTTTGGAACGCCATTTCTCCAAGGTCCAACCGCGCGGCAAATATCCGTGTACTAAATCATGCGCCGAAGTTTGATCGGTAACCAAATCCGGCCGGATTCCGCGTTTGACAAGCTCCGGAAAAATGTCTGCCGCATTTCCGCACAGTCCAACCGATATTGAGCAATTCTTTTTTTTTGCGCTATTCAATATTTTCAGAGCTTGGTCTAAATTTTCTGCTTTTTCGTCGAGATATTTGGTACGTAAACGGAAGTCGATTCGGGTTGGATCACACTCCACCGCCAAGCATGACGCACCGGCCATCGTGGCGGCCAAAGGTTGCGCACCGCCCATACCGCCCAGTCCGGAAGTCAAAAACCAGCGTCCGGACAAATCACCGCCGTAGTGCTGTCGTCCTGCTTCGACGAAGGTTTCGTATGTCCCCTGGACGATGCCCTGCGAGGCAATGTAAATCCAACTGCCCGCCGTCATTTGTCCGAACATCATCAAGCCTTTGCGGTCAAGCTCGTTAAAATGATCCATCGTTGCCCAATACGGAACCAGGTTTGAATTGGCAATCAAAACCCGTGGTGCATCCGGATGCGTCTGAAAAACTCCAACCGGTTTTCCGGATTGTACCAGCATGGTTTCGTCATCACCGAGCGTTTTCAGTGTTTCGAGAATCAAGTCAAAATCATGCCAGGTTCTGGCTGCTTTTCCGATGCCGCCGTACACAATCAGTTCGTCCGGATTTTCTGCTACTTCCGGATCAAGATTATTTTGTATCATCCGATACGGAGCTTCGGTCAGCCACGAACGACAACTCAATTCCGTCCCTCGCGGCGCACGAATGATTCGTGATGTTTTTTCCGGAACGTCCGGTGCGGGTTGAGTCATGTTATTTCTTTGTTTAGGTGAATGTTGAAATGAGTTGTTCCAGACAACTCAATAGTTTCTTCAAATGAATCCGCAGATTTGCCGATCTTTCTTCATGATAAAGCCACGGAGGGAATTCGTCCATGTATGTTCGTTGAGCCAGTTCCAATTGAATCGTATGAATTCCTTTTGCAGGATTTCCGTAATACCGTGTCGTCCAGCCGCCTTTAAAACGCCCGTTGATTACGTGACTGTATCCGGTAGCTTTGGCACAAACTGAGACAGCGGTTTCTTCAATTTTTGTGTCACAAGTGCTTCCGTTGTTGGTGCCTAAATTGAAATCAGGCAGTTGTCCTTCGAACAAAAAAGGAATCTCCGAACGAATTGAATGACAATCGAAAAGCAAAACGACTCCATGTTTTTTGCGGACACGCTCAATTTGTTCCGAAAGTGCTGCGTGATAAACTACATGATAATTTTTCCGGCGTGCCTCGACTTCTTCCGGAGATGGTTCGGTTCCATTTTGATAAATCGGTTGTCCGTCAAAATCAACAGTTGGGCAAAGTTCCGTCGTATTCTGTCCAGGATAAAGGGAGGTTCCGGAAGGGTCACGGTTTGCGTCTATCAGATAGCGCGAAAACTTTGCTTCCACAACCGTTGCTTCCGGAAGTAATCCGTCGTAAAGCCGGTTTATGTGCCAATCCGTATCGGCTAATGCCCGTCCACGCTCATTGAGTTTGCCGGACAATTCCGCCGGAACGTCCGCTGCAAGATGCAAATATGTCCCTCCGTGCGGTTGACTGAGAATTACGGGACCATTATTTTCTGTAATTTCAACCGGATTCATGCACCCTCGATTATTGGAAACTTGGCTTTTCCTGCAGCTTTAATCAGTTTCCCATTTCGAATGAAGATTGCGGCTTTTTCCAAATCCGGAGCAAGGAAACGGTCTTCTTTCAAGGCAGGAACTTCGGCACGAACCACTTCCAACACACTCAGCAAAGCGGAACTAGTGGAAAGCGGTTTGCGAAATTCCAATCCTTGTGCCGCAGTTAATA
>DTUH01000195.1 GCA_012964265.1 Candidatus Lambdaproteobacteria bacterium | reverse complement strand
CAACAATCATCTGCGTTCCAATATCAACACCGAACGTAACTGAAGTAATACCTTTTTATTTCAGACCATTGACGACTTCTTCCGCAGCAGGAATTCCGTAGTCAGTATTCTCAGTTACAATGACCACTTTTTTAACACCCGGAGCCTGGGCGGCAAATTTCCAGATTACTCCGGAGGCCCATGAACTCAAAGGTGCTACAGCAATTCTGGTAAAGTGCCTCCATGGCAAAACAAAATCGAGTCCGGCGTACAAAGGACGAACTCCACTAAAAACCTCTACCGAGGAAGCTAAACAGCTTTTTATCGAAGAGCTCTATCACTGATTTTAGCGCAATGCAAGCATTATTTTGCAGGTCACAACAAAAATCTGGAAGCAAATTTACTCTGAAGTAATCGACAATATTTCTTCGGCAGTAGTTAAACCGTGTAGAATTTTGTTTACACCATCACGCCGCAAAGTAATCATTTTTTCTTTCAAAGCCTGTTTTTTTATGGCGGCAGAGTCGCTGCTCTCCAGAATAGTTTCTTTGATGCTGTCGCTCATTATCAATAATTCATGAATTCCAATCCTTCCGTGATAACCGGTATTTCGACACTTTTTGCAGCCTTCACCTCTAAAAAAACTTCTGCCCAGTTTTCGAAAGCTTACTTCCTTTATCCCTAATTCACGGAGTTGTTCCGGATGCGGCTGGTAACTTTTGCGGCAGTCAGGACAAATGCGCCGTACAAGTCGTTGTGAAAGTACGCAGATGATTGTTGAGGAAACGAGGAATGGTTCTATACCCATATTGATCAGCCGTGTGATAGTGGCGGGGGCGTTGTTGGTGTGCACCGTACTGAAAACTAGATGTCCTGTCAATGCGGATTGAATGGCAATTTGCGCAGTTTCTGTGTCACGCATTTCCCCAACCATTATTACATCCGGATCCTGTCGCAAAACTGAACGCAAAGCGTTGGCAAAAGTCAATCCTAGTTTGGGCTTAACTTCGATCTGACTGTATCCTGAAAGTTTATATTCAACAGGGTCTTCAATTGTGATTATATTACGTGCCTCGTTATCTATTTCCGCCAGTGAAGCATAAAGCGTGGTGGTTTTGCCACTTCCGGTAGGTCCGGTAACAAGGATGATTCCACCGTTGCTTTGTACCATGCGCTTATACGGATGGAGGATATATTTTGCCAAACCAAGTTGACCGAGTTGCATCATTTTATCGTCTTGATACAACATCCGCATGACAATTTTTTCACCTTGAATAGTAGGTACTGTTGAGACCCTGATGTCAATTTTCCTGCCTGCAATCAGTACCATCGAACGTCCGTCCTGCGGTATACCTTTTTGGGCAATGTCGAGACGGGACATGACTTTTATCCGGTTAACCACAGTTACATGCACCTGATGAGGGAAAACAGAAACTTGCTGTAGGACACCGTCGATACGATAACGTACAATGGTTTCACGAGTTGTTGGATCAATGTGTACATCGCTGGCCTCATCCTTTGCAGCCTGCCAAAGTAGACTGTTGACTAAGCGTTTAATGGGCTCTTCATCAGTTGCATCCAGCAAATCTTCCGGTTCTTCAACTGCCAGTATGTTTTCAAAAGTTTCATCTGAATCAAGCTGATCCACTGCATCTTCAGTTGAAGCAGAGGATTCATCATAGGCGCGATTGATCAAATCCAGTACCGCCTGTTTGTGTGAAAGCACCAGTTCAATATGGCACTTGAAATGCCGGGCCAGATCGTCCAGGGGTTGTGAAAGTTCCGGATTTGTAATAGCAACTTCCAGCGTGTTTTTCTCTTTTTTAAGAGGGAAGAAAATATTTTTTTTAGCATAGCGTATTGGAATTATTTCCGTATATTCTCGCACCACAGGGATATCATTAAAACTCTCTCTGTAATCTAATTCATAGTATGAAGCTAATGCCTGCTGAAATGCTGTCTCACTGGTAACATTGTGTTTGAGCAGCGCATCTTTCAGGCCATCCGTATTTTCACGATAAGCCAGCAACTGTTCATGCAGCGGCTCCAGAGATTCAGGAGTTGTTCCGAAGCTCTTAACTAAAATTTCAACAACTGGAT
>DTUH01000194.1:7741-9829 GCA_012964265.1 Candidatus Lambdaproteobacteria bacterium | reverse complement strand
TATTTTACCTGAGTTACTGGCTGATGTCTTGGTGAAGAAACCAAAGCTTAAGGACTGCTTTCGGCAATTCAGTCTTTCAAAACAAAGGGAATTTGCAGATTATCTTGTTCAGGCAAAAAAAGAGGCAACAAAAATCAGGAGATTGGCAAAGATTGAAGCGCTGATTCTGGCAAAGATTGGTTTGAACGATAAATATAAGTAAGACAATTATCATTATAACTCATTAGTTGAAGTTGGTTACAATCAGCTTAAAGTTTTAGGAAGGATTGATATGAGCAAATTAAAGTCTTTCATTGAAGGACTGCCGAAATGTGAACTGCACGTACATCTTGAAGGTACACTGGAACCAGGGATGAAGTTTCAGTTTGCTAAGAGAAACAAAGTCAAGTTACCCTACAAAAATGAAAACGCACTCAGAGCTGCTTACGATTTTGATGATTTGATTTCTTTCCTGGTTGTCTATTACGAGGGCATGAAGGTTTTGCAGACAGAACAGGATTTTTTTGA
The DNA here is from genome assembly GCA_012964265.1 of Candidatus Lambdaproteobacteria bacterium. GTDB lineage: Bacteria > SAR324 > SAR324 > SAR324 > NAC60-12 > Arctic96AD-7. Next base: position 9,322 of record DTUH01000194.1, on the reverse strand, counting down.
GTTGACCTATGCTTATCTTAACAAGGCACACTCACAAAACGTGCTTTATACGGAAATGTTTTTTGATCCACAGGCCCATACTGCACGTGGAGTCAGTTTCGATACTGTAATCCGGGGAATCCGCAGGGCCCAGCTGCAGGCAGAAATTACGCTTGGAATTCACTCACAGCTAATTATGTGCTTCCTGCGCGATTGGAGTGCGGAATTTGCCATGAGTACTTTACTGCAGTCATTAGCTTACAAGGAATGGATCATCGGTGTAGGGCTCGATTCAGACGAAAGGAATAATCCTCCAGACAAGTTTGAGCAGGTTTTTGAGCGCGCGCGGCAGGAGGGCTATTTTCTTACCATGCATTGTGATGTTGACCAGCAGGATTCGGTCAGCAATATTTGGCAGGTCGTCAGGGACATTGGAGTTAACCGGATAGATCACGGTGTGAATTCACTTGAGGACAAGAAACTTTGCGCTGAGATCAGGCGGCAGTCACTCGCGCTTACCGTTTGTCCTATCTCAAATTCCTACGTTACTGATGGAACCAAGTCTGATGCAATCCTGGCGATGCTGGCTGCAGAAATGCGTGTCACCGTCAATTCGGATGATCCCGCTTACTTTTCGGGCTATATGAACGAAAATCTAATTTGTGTTCAGAAGGATGTTCAACTTGGCAAGCCAGAGCTTGTGCAGCTTACAGAGAATGCCTTTGAAAGCGCATGGCTGCCGCGGGCCAGCAAAGACCGGTTCATTGTAGAACTCAAAAACTATGTTACTAATAATTGATGAATGCGTCCAAAGTCTAAAAACCGTGTCGTTACGAGCAAAGAGAAATCATCCATAAGCTGCTTAATTAAGATCATTAGGATCATTAAAATATTTCCCTATAATCGAAATGACTTAGTGGATTTCAGATTTTTTGTAAAACCATCAATAATAATAATTTTAACTAATCAGAAAGGAATTTTAAAGTTACAGGAGTCATGAGGTAATGCACTAAAATGACTTATCATTTAGAGTATTTTAATCAAAGTGATCAAATGACAGGTTGCGGTTCATTCGTATCCAGATAATTTCGTGCAGTTTCAATATCCTGCTGAATTTGATTTTGCAAATCTTCAATACCTGCAAATTTTATTTCAGGTCGTAGCTGATACAGTGGTATAACATCCAAATCCTTTCCATAAATATCTTCCTCAAAATCAAAAATCCAAGTTTCAACTGTAACCGTATTTTCGCCAAACGTGGGTCGAGTTCCAACATTTGACACGCCGTAATGAATTTTATCAGCCAATTTTATTTTGCTGACATAGACGCCGTTCGGTAAGGCTAATGTGATTCCCGGCTGAATGTTTGCTGTTGGAAATCCTAATCTATGTCCCCGTTGCTCACCCAAAACAACCTGACCGTACACGCTGAAATCACGTCCAAGATAAGGCGGTATTTCGGAAAAACGATATTCATGTATCAATTCCCGTATCAGTGTGCTGCTTACAGTTTGCCCTTTTTCCTGTACCGGAGCTACTTCTTCAAGTGAAAAATTATATTTTTGACTGAGGTTTTCCAGCAACTTGAAATCTCCCGCACGG
>DTUH01000194.1:0-7705 GCA_012964265.1 Candidatus Lambdaproteobacteria bacterium | reverse complement strand
TTTTCCAAAACGGAAGTCGTAGCCGATAACGAGCTTGGCTAAATTAAAGCGTTTGATCAAAAACTGTAGAGCAAAGTCCTCTGCAGGCATTTGCGAGAGTTCCTTTGTAAACTTTATCACATGCACCTCATCCAGCCCGAGTTGCTCAAGCAAACGGAGTTGATGAACAGATGTGCAAATCCGGGGAACTTGTTGATGAGTATGAATTATTTCCTGGGGATGCGGATCAAAAGTTACCAGCGCACTGGTACATCCGCGAGCATTTGCTTCTTGAACAGCGGTGCTAATCAATGCGCGATGACCTAAATGAATTCCATCAAAATTTCCGATAGTAACAACCGAACTTGGGACTGCCGTTGTTTTTTCCTGGTAACTGAAAACCTGCATGAAGATCTTTGAGCGCAGTTTATAACAGAGATTATTGAACGAAAAAGGGTTAAAATATGTTTACAGGCTGCATCAGAAATAATATTGAAAAGGCCAATAAATTTAGCGTGTTTGTGTGAAACATACAAGTCGCAATCACTCAGTGTGAATGTAAACCAGGGACTGTGCTGTCACATATTTGACATGCGGAACTTGATACAGATTTCCGGAAACTATTTCTGTAACAGGTTGTCCATCAGTAGACAGAATGTCATCGGTCGCAATATCACATTCACGCCCTTCCGGAGTGATTCCAAGTAAAATTTTTCCGCAGGGAAATGCTTTACGAGCCAACAAAATCAGATGTTCCCCTTTGAGCGCCTCTACCACATATCCCACCAGAGTTTCTCCGTGATCCTTGAGGTGAGGATTTTTGATGCGCTCAATTGCCAGATCAGTGCGGTTTGCTCGGAAGAAGCCATGTGTAATTTTGGCGGGCCATACTGATTTTATGGCTGTGCATTTCTGTTTATCAAATGACACAAGCAGACCTGTCAATTGCTTAATCCGGTCTCCTGAAAAATCAAGATGTCGCAAATCAAGCCGTAAAACACCTAAACATGTGTTCTGCAGTTCCGGAAGATAGTCCAGCAAAAACAAATCACGATGATGAAACATGAAAGTACCGTGCTGATTTTCGACTGTAGGAAACTGCCTTTGTGGCTGGTCACTGGGAACTAAAGTTTTTCTCAGAAAAGCTGGAGATTTTTGCGGAAAAGATTTCAAACTCAACAGTTTTCGTGGCGTATAAAATAACAAAATTCTGCCAACAACTAAGATTTCGCAGGTTACAGTTAAAATTTTACTATACTCAATCAAAACGGATTTGGGAAGTTCAGTTGAAAGCACGAGGCGTTGTAATTGTGTTCCAAAATATTCGACCCAGCGCAAAAGCCCGGTTAGATTATGGTTTCCAGTTTCTACAATTAAATGTAGTGGAAGTTCCGGATGTTCCTGCCGGACCCATTCTGCGGCTCCAAGGTCCTGAACGCGGATTGCGTGAAATTTTGATAAAGGCAGACGATTCAGGAGAGTCAGACTGTTCCGGAAAGTTTTCTCGGTGCTAAGAATGTCCCACTGCAATACAGGAGACATACCGCAAGAAAGGGACGCATTGAGGAGTGAAAGCATGGTCTTTGTGTCCTGCTTCCCCATTCTGCTTAGTGACTTGTGTTCCAAAATAACTTCACGAATTGAAGTTTTCTGAATATGTTTTAGCTGTGAATGATTTTCAAGGTAAGTATTAAACCGCATTATTCTTCCAGCCAGGCACTGCACTGGTCCATGCTCAATCCTGCTGCGGAAATATCATGCATGATCGTTTGCCGGTGCAAAACCAGTACACGGGTTGCCAACTCAAGCCCCAGTTCCAGCTGATGAGTAACCATAAACACCGTTCCACCCCGTTGGTGAAATTCCTGGAGATATTGTTGAAACCAGCGGAAGGAATGTTGATCAAGACCGGTGTAGGGCTCATCAAGGATAAGTATTTTTGGTTGGCATAACATCAAACGGCCAATCATCAAACGCTTTGTCATTCCGCTGCTGAAATTTCGAACCGGCAACTGTGCAACATGGGTCAAGTCGATTTTCGCCAGGATTTCGTCAATTTTTAGTTTAAGCTCCTCGACACCATAAAGAGTTCCGAACAAACGCAAATTATCGATTGAACTTAGATCTCCATAAAGCCTGTTTTCATGCGTAATGCTGCCCATTATTTGCAGCCATTCCAGCAAAAATTCTTTTTGGTTTGTTTCGCAAAAAGAAATTTTTCCGTTTGTCGGTTTCATCAGTGAACTGATAATACGGAGCAACGTTGATTTGCCGGCTCCGTTATTGCCAATAAGCATCACGAATTCGCCTGCATTCAGAGTGAAGCTGATATTGTCGAGGATTGTACGATAACCGAATCGCTTACTGACGCTTTCAAGGTTCAGGAGGACAGACATGCTGTGGGGGTAAGAATTGGAAGGAGTTAGTTTTACTATTCGCTAGGATAAGCGTTGTCAATTATCAGTTCCTTTTTGTCATTCCAAATCAGGATTCGCACAAAGCTTCCATCCTTAACTTTGGAGAATTTTCTGGAAATGACTCTATATCTTTTTATTCTGAAAGGAGTAGAATTATCAAGGCGAAATGGAATATCTTTTTCAAGGTCCTTCCTTGAAGAAAGATACATTCCAGTTCGTCCCTTTTGGAGCCTGTCGGAATTATTGGTCAGGTAATAATTAACAATTACAAAACCGTCCTTGCTCTGTATTTTTAATTTTTCTACAGAGACAGCAGAATCAACCAGAGTCTGTGATTTTTGCTTATTTAGCGGAACAACTGATGAAGAAGCAGTTTGTTTACGTTTTTTCAGTAGTTTTTCAAGCTGATTTTTTTCTGTTTCCAGTTCAGCAACTTTTGCTTGGATAATTTCATTTTCAGTTATGGTTTCTGTCAATGATGCTTGCGTACTTAGAAGTTGCTGCAGCACGGAACGAACTTTAAGCTGAAGGTTGTTGATCTGTTCTTGAGTAGATGTTTTTTCAAGTTGAAATTGATGAACCACCTGTTCACGCTGTGCAAGAATTGAGTTTAATTCAGATATTTCTCCACGTTGACGTGCTAAAAGAGATGCTTGCTGTTCATTCATTTTTTTTTGCTGGGAAAACTGGGACAAAACCTGTTGTTCCCACTCCGAGTCCTGTTGTCCGGTCTGCTTTAATTTTGTAATAAGATTTTCATTGCGTGTTTTTTCCTGCTTGAATTGCACTGTCAGCAGTTCTTGATCAAGCAGTTGTGTGAAATATAGATATGCAGTTGTAATAGACAAACCTGAAATAATAAATAACAGCAATCCAATAAAAAATTTAATATTTCTCAGGAAAAACGCAGTTCCACGATTATCTCCAACTACATAAAAATTAGTTTCCATTTCGCTCATTAAAAGTATTAATTTGTGTACAGATCGAGCTCGACCGCAAGCCGATATATCTGTCCGCCGATGTATTCCACTATACCAGTTAATTCTAATTCTAGCAAGGCAGCCAGCAATATATTCATTTCAATATCCGTTTGTGCATGAATTGCGTCTATTTCCTCAATTCCGTCATTTAATGCTACAAGAATCTTGCTTTGCACTTCATCCAGATCATCCGGATTTATTTTTTTCAATCCGGATTCAGAACCATGAAGCAAATATGGAAGTTGAGCTGTTGATGTAGAAAAAAAGGATAATTCTTCTAAAATATCTTTTGCGCTGATGACAAGTTTGGCATGTTGACGTGCGATCAAACTGTTTGTACCTGAGCTTGCGGCTGAATCCACACGGCCCGGTAGCGCAAAAACTTCCCGGTTTTGTTCAAGCGCAAATGCGGCTGTGATTTTTGCGCCACTTTTTTTACGGGCTTCGGTGACAACAGTTCCCATTGACAAACCGCTGATAACACGATTCCGGATGGGAAAATTACGGGCAAGAGGTTTTACTCCTAGGGGGAATTCTGAAACCAGTGCACCGTTTTTTAGAATTTCAGCTGCCAGTCGTTTATTTTCCGGAGGATAAATATGCTGCAATCCACCTGCAAGTACTGCAATGGTTTTTAAGCCAGATTCCAATGCTGCTTCGTGAGCCACTGTATCAATGCCTTTTGCAAGTCCGCTAACTATGATCATTTCCGGAACATATTGTGCCAGTTCTTTAATCAGACGACGTGTTTGCTGTTTTCCGTAAGCTGTGCAGCCTCTGGAACCTACAAAAGCAAGGCAGGGGTTTTCCGCATCCTGCAGCTCACCTTGCCAGTACAAGACAGTTGGTGGAGTGGATATTTGTTGTAAACTCAACGGGTATCCGGATGAATCAGGACATAAAAGCCGGATTCCCGGAGTTTTTCCAATGATTCGCTTTTCGATGAGAAAACTTTGTGTTTTAGCTGCCTTTGTAATAAGGCCTGCTAATTTTTCTGAGAGCTGGAACTGCTCAACCAGGATTTGAGGACTCGTTTTCAGCAGTTCTTCCACACTGCCTAACTGCTTAATCAGCGCCCGGATCTTTTTGTAACCAATTCCGGAAATCAAGCTCAGGGCCAACCACGACCATGCTGGATCGGATTTACTAGGTTGCAGAACATTAGCAGTCATCTTGCCCTAGATTATGTACGTTCACTGATTGCTCTTTCCACATCGCGCAGTGCCTCTCGCTTTTTCATGGTTTGACGTTTATCGTGAAGTTTCTTTCCACGTCCCAATGCAAGTTCCATTTTAATTATTCCACCTTTCAGATATATTTTCAGCGGAATTAAGGTGAGACCCTGCTCTTTAACCTGTCCGTAAAGTCGACGTATTTCAGAACGGTGAAGCAACAGACGTCTTGGCCGCAGGGGGTCATGATTGTGACGATTGCCAAAATCATATTGTGATATATGTGCATTCAGTAAATAAAGCTGCAGACTATCATCAACTCGGCAGTAACTTTCTGCGAGATTTATTTGTCCTGCACGGATACTCTTAACTTCTGTACCTTGTAAGACAATTCCGACTTCCATTGTTTTTTCTATTTCATACTCGAACCTTGCCTTACGATTTTTGGCGAGAGTTTTGGAAGCCATGTCTGTGAACCAAGTTTGGAAAAAACACTTTGAAAATTTCTTGAATTATATCGATTCCTGCTTGAATGAGCAAGATCGTACTAATTTGGAATATTTGATTTTGCCCAGGAAATTGCATCGTCTTCTTTTTGAAAATCTCCGTTAAGCTGCCTTTCAAACGCCTGTTTCAAAATAATTCCCATTTCGGGTCCGGGTGACATACCAAGTGCCAATAGATGCCTCCCTGAGAGAAAAGGACGAGGAGCTTCGTCACTTACTTCCATGCGTTCTGCTTCACGCAAAAGCCAGTCTCCGGCTTCAAAACATGCTCTCTCTTTTTTAGTCAGAGTCCTGCCAAAATAATCTGCCTTGGCCAATAAAACCAATTCAGGTATCCTGACACGTAAGGCAAGCCTTCTGATTGTTCCGGAATTAATGCGCTCACGATCTTTAAAAAGCTGTATTGGCCGTAAGTGTTCCTTGACCAGAGTTTTAACTTTTTCAATTAAAGTTCGATCATCGGTCATTCTGCGTAAAAACAGTTCTGTTGGCGCAATACCTTCAATGTCATGTGCAGGACTGCGCCAGCGTCCACGTATAAATTCAGTCGTCACAGGTTTCCCAAAATCGTGACAGAGTGCGGCAAACATCAACTCCAAATCCTGTTTTTCATCACATTTTCTTAAACCAGCAGCTTCGTCCATAACAAGCAGAGTGTGTGTCCAAACATCCCCCTCAGGATGCCATTCTGGATCCTGCGGTACACCAATGAGAGCTTTCAATTCCGGGAAATATGCTAAAATTCCCAGATTATTAGCCGCTTCCAAACCAATGGAAGGTCGTTTTGCTTTTAGCAGCAGTTTTCGGAATTCCTCAAAAATCCTCTCCCGGGACAACTCTTCAAGGTCTAATTGGCGACAGAGTTTTACTGTTTTAGGTGCAATTTTAAATTCAAGACGAGCGGAGAATTGCATTGCTCTCAAAACTCTTAACGGATCTTCCGCAAAAGAGGTACCGATGTGCCTCAGGATTTTACGCTTTAAGTCTCCTAACCCATCAAAAGGATCCAACAATTCCTGTGTTAATACATCATAACCAATGCTGTTGACAGTGAAGTCCCGACGCGAAGCGGCTTTTTTGTAACTCATTGTAGAATCAGTAGTGACCAGAAATCCACGGTGACCTTTTCCCATCTTTCTTTCGGATCTTGGCAGACTGAAATCATAGTCTGCACGGGAAGTTTTAAGCTTTAGTACGCCAAAACTTTTTCCCACTGCATGAACATCTCCAAATTTTTGGAGCACCGATTCCAGGACTTCCGGAGTCATCCCGAAAATTTCGACATCCAGATCCTTTGAAATATTCCTGCCCATGCAGTGATCCCGCACTGCACCACCGACAAGAATACAACGACCTTTGGACTTGGCGATTGCTTTTGTGATTATAATTAGCTCTGGAGGAACCGGCAGGGTAGGCATGAAGGTTTTTAGGATTTGCTAACTAGGTTTTTAAATTTCTTCATCCATAAAGTGAGGTCACAATATTCTGGCAGCGCAAGCTTTGCAAGCGGTAAATTTCAGGCGCGTTTCAACAATTCATCAAAGTAATCGATGGTTGGCCGCAATCCTTCTTCGAGTGTTATTTTAGGTTCCCAGCCAAGTCTTTCTTTGGCCAGTGTTATGTCCGGTCTACGGCGTCCAGGATCGTCAGGTCGAGCTGCGGATTTTACTAGTTTGGAACGGGAATTAGTCATTTCCAGTACTTTTTCAGCCAATTCAATCATAGTGAATTCTCCCGGATTACCTGTATTTACCGGACCGATAAAATTCTCTGTTTCCATCATGCGGCACATCGCGTCCACCAATTCTGTTACATAACAAAAACTGCGACTTTGAAGCCCATTTCCGTGAATGGTGATAGGTTTGCCTTTGAGTGCTGCAACAATAAAATTACTGACGACTCTGCCGTCATCCGGATGCATTCTTGGACCGTATGTGTTGAAGATTCGAATAATTTTTACATCCACCTGACTTTGGCGGTGGTAGTCCATCATCAAAGTTTCCGCTAAACGTTTTCCTTCGTCATAACAACTTCGCAAACCGATAGGATTGACATTTCCAAAATAACTTTCTGTTTGTGGATGCACTTGCGGATCACCATAAACCTCAGAGGTGGAAGCCTGCAAAATGCGAGCGTTAACACGTTTAGCCAATCCCAGCATGTTAAGGGTACCCATTACATTAGTTTTTGCGGTTTTTACCGGATTATACTGATAATGAACCGGAGAAGCCGGACAGGCTAAATTGAAAATCCAGTCCACTTCTAAAAGGACAGGTTCCACAATATCATGGCGGATCAATTCGAAATTAGAATTATTTTCAAGTTGCCGCAGATTTGTTTTGCTACCAGTAAAAAAATTGTCAATTGCAATAACCTCGTGACCGTCATCAATCAATCGATCACAGAGGAATGAACCGACAAATCCCGCACCTCCTGTAACAAGCACTTTTTTCATTTAATAAATCTCAGTGAATCGTGTAAAAGAATAAGGCGTATTATAGCCTGATTTGCTTTCAAGGTTCAAGGCAGACTGGAGTCTAACAGGCAATAAACTAATAATGATTGTCCTGCAACTATTCAAAAACATTGTAGTGTACGAAAGGTGCAAAAATCTTATACTTATCATTATTATGCTTACAAAAATAATTACG
>DTUH01000193.1 GCA_012964265.1 Candidatus Lambdaproteobacteria bacterium | reverse complement strand
AAGATCGAAAAGCCGTTGAGGAAGGATTGCAATCGACGTGAATTCCAAAAAAGTAGTGAACGTTTCTTTAAACATTTCTCTAAATTAGATCAGCCTTCATTATTTCTTTCCTCTCTTAATATTTGCTTCACATTTTCCTGTTAAACTTGATCTAAATAAATATTACTTTTTAATATAAAACAAATACTGTTTAATTTTGACAGCTATTCAATCCAACTTATTGAGTCCTTTTAATTACTTAAAACAAGAACTTTTCCACCGCTCCGGCAGAAGTGTGGTAACTCTGGTGAGTATTGCGCTGGTAGTTTTTATGGCCGTGACATTGACCGCTATCAGTAGAGCTTCCACTGACGCACTGCGGCTTCCGCTGGAAAATGTGGGGGCTGATATTGTGGTGCAACTATCCGGAGACATTCCACAAAAACTGGAAGGACTTGTATTTTCGCATCCAACTGCACAACTTCCTGCAGAAATTGTTGAAGAGATAAAAAAACTTCCCGGAGTAATACAAACTACCGGAGCCGTATTTTTGTGGGACTTATCACCAAATAATTTTCAATCTCTTTTGGGTGTTGACTCAAAAGGTACTTCCGGAATCCCCGGGTTGAATTCTCAATTAATTAACGGAAAACCGTTTGATCCGTCAATCCGTCCTGTTGAAGCCTTGGTGGATGCAGATTTTGCTGCCAAAAATAAATTGAAAGTTGGCGACCACGTTGAACTTCAGGGACAGAGCTACAGAATTTCAGGAACCGTTGACACTCCTAAATCAGGAAACATTATGCGGGCGGATACTTATTTGCCACTTGCCGAAGCACAGCCGTGATTGAGTCAATACTTGGAGCAAACTAAATTGTCTGTTAACCATCAAAAAACCAGGGCCGGATTACAGGCCCGCCAATTCGACGCTGCATATTTGCTGAAAGAATTACTTTACCGTTGGGGACGTTCGTTGTTTGTCATCGGCGGAGTCGGTCTTGCTGTTTCGATGGTTATTTTGCTTCCGGTTCTGGGGCAGGGATTTCAATCTCTGGCGAGTTGCCTTTCAAAAACCTGGATGCAGATTTGGTGGTTCAGCAAAGCAAAACAGAGTCTGCCTTGCCGGGAACAATGGGCTTGATGATTCCTTATTCTGCACAACCGATTGCCGAAAAAAAATGGAGTATCTTCCGAAACATTGAAGGTGTAACGCAAGTCATGGGAACAGTTTTGCTTTGGAATTTTGCTCCCAGAAAATTTTTCAGCGTCAGTGGAATTCCACTTGGACCTGGAAACAATGAGCCCCAAAAGTCCTTAATCGGTCCCGGAAGAGTAAGTGAATGGCTGATAAAAGGGCGCATGCCAGTAGCAGGAAAACATGAGGCACTGGTCGAGCGGCATTATGGTGCTTTTTATCGTTTGAAACCCGGAAAAACTTTGGAAATCGGCGGAGAAACTTTCACAATTACTGGAGTAGTGGATATCCAAAAAGGCAGTCAAATCGCTTCCGCAAATTTTTACCTGGATATCAATGAAACACGCCGGTTGGTTAAAATGGAGTCCGGACAAGTAAATCAGCTTTTCCGGCGTGTTTCGGATCCTTCGAAAGCTGATGCCGCTAAAGCAGCCATCCAAAATATAATTCCAAGTTCAAGCGTTGTGAGCGCCGACTCATTTTTATCACTGCTCGGTACACTTTCCCGCCTAACCGGACAATTTCAGCAAGTCACAACATTTGTTGCCGGGTTATTAGCATTGTTACTGCTGGTCGTTTTTTTACGTGGGGCCATAGGTGAAAGGCAGCGCGAAGCAGCTATCCTGAGGGCTATTGGCTGGAGCCGCAAGCAAGTTAGAAAACAACTTTCTGCAGAGACAGCTTTGTAGGGATTGATTGGTGGAAGCCTTGGAGTACTTCTAACATGGATGGCAGCACAGGGACTTTCTACTCTCAAATTTTCACTACCAAACGGTGTACAAAAAAGTGATGATCCTGCTGCATTTTTAGGGAGTCAGTATGTAGCACCTGCAGTAGAAGCAAACCTCCCCTTGGGCATAGATCCGACAATCTGGCTGATTGCTCCGCTCGCTACCGCAGTTATATGCGG
>DTUH01000192.1 GCA_012964265.1 Candidatus Lambdaproteobacteria bacterium | reverse complement strand
TTCCAGCCAGTGGCTTGACCGGTTTCGGCTTCAATGCTCCTGTATAGCTCCACGCTGTTTTGCAAAACACGGGTAATGTTAGCTGAACTTCGTAACTGCCCAACCAATCCGGCAGCATGAAAAGTACTGCCGCAAGTCAGTTGCCCCCGTTCCAGTAAAAGCACATCTTTAGCGCCTTCCTTGGCCAAATGATAGGCCACGCTGCAGCCGATAATACCGCCGCCGATGATGATGATTTGTGCTTGGTTTGGTAGTTTATTTTTCATAAATTTTCGTATTGAGCATAAATCATTTCAAAGCGTTCCAAATTTTCGCCGGTATATTTGACAAAATCAAAATCGAGTGTGGAGTGAATTTCGGAAACCATACTCCACATGGCTTCCCGCAGCAAAGAAGCACATTTCATGGCAAAATAACGTTTCCATAAATTGACACTAACCGATTGTTCAAAATACATTTTCAACAACTGTCGTTCCAATTTTTCCGGAAATTCGTTATTTGAGGCAAGGTTGGCGAGGTCAAACAACGGACTGTTAAATCCGGCATAGTCCCAGTCAATCAGCCATAATCTTTGACCATCGTCAATAAAATTCCCGGCCAGCAAATCGTTGTGTCCAAAGCATAAATCGATTTTGCCGACAATTTTTTCCATACCTGCATTGATCTCTAAAAATTTTGACAGTTCCGGAATCATCCGACTTTTGCCCACCCGTAAAGTATTTGCATATCCCCGAATTACTTGAAAAACCCAGAAAATCAACGTGCTTCCCGGAAGATGCTGTGGCATTTCCTGATGACAGGTTTTCAGCAAAGAAACCACTTTTTCCATTTTCGAAAAGTCCCGTAAATCTTCCGCTTCCAAAGTTTTCCCCTCAATAAAACGCAAAACCAAAGCACCTGATTCCGCATGAACGACTTCCGGTGAAATTCCACAAGCAAAGGCCGCACGACTTGCAGCCAATTCATTAAATCGATATACTCCGTGTTCCGGAATATCTTCCCCCAGACGTACAAAATATATTTCATTACCCTGCTCCACCCGGAAATTGCGATTGGTGATTCCACCTTCTATCGGCTCGCACCGAATTGGTGTAAGGCCCGCTTGTTTCCAAAATGTGATTGCTTCAACCCGTTTGCTATAATCGTCTGTCATTGTGTCTTTTTTATTCCTGAAAACCAGCCCCAACATTGTTCTCCACGTTCGGCACGTGTTAGTTTTTCCTGCCAGACTTGGCGCAGGGCACTTTTCTCCTGATTGTTCAAGATCGCTTTTTCCAAAATATGCAATTCCTGTTTCAGGGTCTTGATAAAAATGTCTGTTCTGTCTTCTCCAAACACATTCGTGAATCCGGAATTTTCCAGCAATTTTGTGTAATCTTCAACGTTGTGCAAAGTATAATTGCGCTCACTCAAATAGCTTTCAAATTCCGGACTCGATTTTGTCTTTCCGAGGCAATAATCGGAAAACCCTAAACGTCCTCCGGAAACCAAAGATTTGCGGATGACCTCAAATAAACGAGCTTTGTCTTTAATATGTAAAAAAACATCGCGGCTGTGAACTACGTCGTAAGTCGAATCAATTTGCATCTCCAGACAATCACCCTGCTCCAACGTGACCATATTGTTTAAACCTTCTTCATCCAAGCGCGTTTTTGCAATCCGGATCATGTTTGAGGAAAGATCGATGCAGTGAACATAAACACCGAATTTACCGGCCATCCGGAAAGCCGGACCTCCCAAACCGCAACCGATGTCCAAGACCCGCATTTGCGGACGAAGTTCAAGTGTGCGGATGAATTGATCAGCAACTTTTTCTCCTCCGGGGCTGATATAATTATGTCCGAAAATTTCCTCATAATTCAGAATGGAAAGTTCAGTGTATTGCTGATTATCAAGAAATTCTTGTGTCATGTTCACTTAAATGCTATTTTGGCAAAACAACGTTTTTAGTAATTTTAACGATTTTAGTAATATGTTTGTGATAAGGCTCTAAGGTACTAAGTTGATTTTAAAGAGAAAATACGTGACCTGTCTCAATTTTCCATGCCTGTGCGGCGTCCCTCGTAGATAACGAAAGGAACCTGGCG